>JBAPSY010000310.1:0-6765 GCA_049281855.1 Anaerolineales bacterium | reverse complement strand
TAGGTGAACCCAACCCAGAAAAGGAGGTTCCTATACAAGAGTCCCAAAGAGAAAGACAAATGCATATCTGTTTGTAAAGCCACCTGTGCAAATTGGCTAATGCATTGCGAACAGCTCGACCTACCGGTGAACTATGGCAGCAAGCACATCATTTTCAGTCTACTGGCGCAATGTGATTTTTCTGGGTTTCACGACTCAGACACCCCGAACCGGTTTCGCCTCTCGGCGCTCGTCATCGTTGCTTGACAGTCCTCGAGCACTTCCAGTTACCTGATATTATGAATAAGACTGCATCCCATTTAAAGGCGGTACGCAATCACTTGGTTAGCCCCATTGGACTCAAACTAGCGACCAAGTGATTAAGAGGGGCGCAGTAGGCAGGGATTGAAAAAAGGAGCCAAAAGTACCAAAGACATCAATGGACGAAGGAGGAAAGTGGATCAAAGAAGGGAAGGCGAAAGATGGCGAAGCACAGAGGTAGATTATTGCTGAGGACTGCGGAATGTTGATTATGTGCAGAGAGTAACCAAGGGGGTGGTAAGCAAAAAGTCCTCCTAATCGGGAGGACTCCAGTGAGCGTGGAGCGGCTCGAACGCTCAACCAATGGCTTAAAAGGCCACTGCTCTACCTTTGAGCTACACGCCCGGTTTTGCGAAAAACATTCTATCACGCGCGAGCGCAGCGCACAAGCCTTGACTTTTCTCATCGCTCTTGTTACTATCCAAGCAGGTATATCAATAAGGATGAGGAGTTATCAATGGCGGATATCCCCAAATTGAACGAAGCCGTATTCGATACAGAGGTGCTGAAATCCACTGTGCCTGTACTGGTCGACTTTACTGCGATATGGTGTGGTCC
Source organism: Anaerolineales bacterium (assembly GCA_049281855.1). Classification (GTDB taxonomy): domain Bacteria; phylum Chloroflexota; class Anaerolineae; order Anaerolineales; family UBA4823; genus FEB-25. The sequence goes on along the minus strand of JBAPSY010000310.1, from coordinate 5,907 downwards.
ATGCAAGATGCTGGAGCCGGTGGTCATACAGCTTTCCCAGGATTGGGAGGGTAAGGTAAAAGTTGTCAAGCTGGATGTGGATGACAACAGCAATCTCGCCATGCAGTACGGCGTGATGGGGGTGCCGACCTTGATCTTGTTTGTCAATGGCAATCCTGTTCAGAGATTGAGCGGCTATCAACCTAAAGAGCGCATCATCTCAAAATTTGGCTCTTTTATCTAGTCCAGTCTCACCATTCAATCTTCATCAAGGCAGATTTCAGGTCTGCCTTGATTTTTTAACCCCTTGCCCATTGGAAATTGGATTATAATCTCGGACAATAATCTTATTGCGATTATTCGCAATAACGAATAGTCACAATAAACCATAAAGGATCAATCGTAATGGATTACAGTCATGTCACCGTGCCAAACCTTTATTGAAACTTTACGCTCGCGTGGCTACCGCATTACCCCTCAACGCGAGATTATCGTCGAAGCCATCGCCCATGGTGGTCATCACATCAACGCAGAGGAAGTGTTCGCCCGGATACAAGAACGGACCCACTCAGCCAACATCGCCACCGTATATCGCACCCTGGAATTATTGGTAGAAGAGGGACTCGCTAGTTGCATTGACCTGGGGAAAGGGCGGGTGATCTACTCCACGTACCAACACGGACCTCACATCCATCTGCTGTGCCGGCAGTGTGGTCAGGTATTGGACGCCAACCAGGAGATGCTATCAGTATTAAATCTCCAGCTTCTATCTGAGTACAAGTTCGCTGCCGACCTGCAGCATATTTCTGTACTCGGTTTGTGCAGCGACTGCCAGATGAAGTAGGTAAATACAAGGGATGTAAATATGCTGCCTGCTCCGATCGCCATGCACATACCCGATGGCTTCCTGTCCGTCCAGGTTTCCATTTTCCTCTGGCTGATCACGATTCTGGTGATTGGCTATGCCCTCAAGCGGGTTGGCGCAGACCTGGGCGAAAGACAGGTGCCGATCATGGGCGTGTTGGCGGCTGCCATCTTTGCCGGGCAGATGCTCAACTTCACCGTCGCGGGAGGCACCTCTGGACACTTGATCGGTGCAGCCTTGGCTACCATATTATTGGGACCTTGGGCGGCTATATTGGTGCTCACCTGTGTCATCTCAATCCAGGCGCTCATCTTCCAGGATGGCGGGTTGCTTGTACTGGGCGCTAATATCTTCAACATGGCCATCGTTGGGGTGACTGTAGCGTACATGGTCTTTCGTACTGTTCGCAGGCTGGCAGGTGGGCGGTCTTGGGGCAGCTTCGCTGGGGGATTCATAGCAGCCTGGGCATCTGTGGAAGTAGCCGCCCTGGGGACCTCTTTGGAACTTTCATTATCAGGAACATCCCCAGCCAATATCGCCATCCCAGCCATGGGAGGCATTCATGCATTGATTGGCATCGGTGAGGGTTTGATCACAGTCGGGGCATTGGCTTTTCTACGCGCCAGCCGTGCTGATTTGCTTAAAACAAGCGAAGCAGCTCCAGTCCGTGGTAATTGGGTATGGCTCGTCGGGCTGGTACTGGCATTGTTACTTGCGGTCGCTTCTCCGTTGGCTTCCAAGCACCCAGATGGGCTGATGAGGGTCGCCACGCAATATGGATTTATAAATAGCGAACAAAATCCAATGCTCAGGTTAATCCCACATTATCTCTTCCCGGGAGTGAAAGATAAAACCCTGGCAACCATCCTGGCAGCGGTATTGGGAACACTAATCGTATTTGGTGCCACCATGGGGGTAGCCTACTCTCGGCGCCGCAAAACAACCCCGAGTGATGACCACCAGGTTTGACCAAAGACATTTTGAGGGCAACTTATGCACGTCCACTTCCTTGACCCCTACCGCCCACGAGACAGCTTGATCCACCGGCTTGACCCACGCATTAAGCTAGTGTTGACAGTTGTCTTCATCCTGACCAATACCCTGCTGCCAACTGGCGCCTGGCCGGTTTATATCCTCTTATTTGCATTGATCCTTTCTGTAGAGCTGATATCCGAGTTGGGGGTAAGTTATGTGCTTAAAAGATCTTCCCTGGCAATCCCCTTTGTAATGGCAGCCGTACCACTCATCCTGACCATCCCGGGTAAAACCCTGTTCAGCTTGCCAATGGGACCCTGGATCATTCATGCCTCATACGATGGGTTGGAACGCTTTATCAGCATTGCCATCAAATCATGGCTGTCAGTCCAAGCCGCCATCGTGCTGGCAGCCAGCACCTCTTTCCCGGAATTGTTGGTTGCCATGCGGGCATTAAAAGTTCCTCGCCTGCTGGTATCCATCTTTGGACTGATGTGGCGCTACTTATTCGTGCTGGTGGATGAAGCCACCCGCCTGATGCGTGCCCGCCTTGCACGTAGCGGGCAGAGTGATATCCTGGGTACTAGACCTGGCGGGAACCTCTCTTGGCGGGCAAGAGTGACGGGTGGAATGGCAGGCAGCCTCTTCCTACGGGCATTTGAACGCAGTGACCGCATCTATATGGCTATGGTCTCACGTGGTTATGATGGCGAGGCACGCGCTTTACCTCTATCAGGTATTCAGCCTGCTCATTGGGCATTTTTGATTGCCAGCCTGAGCTTGCTGGGCGTATTATTGGGATTCGCTTACCTTCTTTGGGGTTAGAACATGCACCATTCGATTGAAATAAAAAACCTGACTTTCTCTTACCCTGATGGGACTGTTGCATTGCACGATGTCTCGCTGGGCATTGAGCCAGGAGAAAAAGTGGCTTTGGTGGGACCAAACGGAGCAGGAAAATCCACCCTGATCTTGCATCTAAACGGCATCCTGACCGGGCAGGGGCTTGTGCGTGTATGCAGCCTTGAGGTGGTTAAAGAGAACCTGGGCCGGGTGCGTTCTTGCGTTGGGTTGGTATTCCAATCCCCAGACGATCAACTGTTTTCCCCAACTGTATTTGACGATGTAGCCTTTGGACCACTCTACCAAGGCCTCGCTCCTGCAGAGGTCTTACAGCGTGTGGATCAGGCTTTGGAATCAGTTCATATGCTTGGTTATAAGAAGCGTGTTTCCCACCACTTGAGCATGGGAGAGAAGAAACGTATCGCCATTGCGACTGTGTTATCCATGCACCCGGAGGTGTTGGTCTTGGATGAGCCAACCGGTGGGCTTGACCCTCGTTCACGTCGCTCGTTGATCCACCTGTTGCATGAGCTGCAACTCACCATGCTGGCCTCGACCCATGACATGCTGCTGGTGCGCGAGATCTTCCCGCGCATGATCATCCTGGATGAAGGTAGGGTGGTGGCAGATGGACCCACCCAGGTCTTGATGAACGATACAGCACTACTCGAAGCGCACGGCCTCGAGAGACCCTAGAGATTAGTGTAAAAGAAAACGGACTGGCAAAGAACCCGCCCAGTCCGCTCTTCAGGAAGTTCCAAATGGAAGGTATTATTCGCAACCTATTCCTGCTGCTTTGCGTAAGATCGCCACTTTATCTGTCTGTTCCCAAGGGAGGTCCAAATCATCGCGCCCAAAATGCCCATAAGCGGCAGTTTTACGGAAGATCGGACGGCGCAGATTTAGATCATGGATGATCGCACCCGGGCGAAGGTCAAAATTCTCCACCACAATCTGGGCGATCTGCTCATCCGGGATTTGACCCGTTCCGAACGTCTCCACATTGACGCTAAGAGGGTGTGATACCCCGATAGCATACGCCACCTGGATTTCCACCCGGTTAGCCAAACCTGCTGCGACAATATTCTTGGCTGCATAACGAGCGGCATACGCTGCAGAGCGGTCCACTTTGGTTGGATCCTTACCACTAAAACAGCCACCCCCATGCCTACCCATCCCACCATAGGTGTCAACGATGATCTTACGCCCCGTCACTCCCGAATCACCTAATGGGCCACCGATGACAAACCGCCCAGTGGGGTTGACAAAGATCTTGAGTTTTTCATCGATCAAGTCTTTGGGGAGCGTGGGCATAATGACATGCTCGATCACCGATTCGCTGATCTCCGCATGCGAAACATCGGGGGCATGCTGGGTGCTAACCAGCACGGTATGCACACGCTTGGGTATGCCAAAGCTGTACTCCACCGTCACCTGGGTTTTTCCATCTGGGCGTAACCAGGGGATTGTCCCATTCTTGCGGACCTCTGCCAGGCGCCGTGCCAGTTTATGTGCCAGGTAAATGGGCAACGGCATCAATTGGGGTGTCTCATTGCACGCAAAACCGAACATCATGCCCTGGTCACCCGCACCCACTGCATCCACCTCCGCCTCGCTCAAGCCAGACGCTTTGGATTCCATTGAACGGTTCACACCCATGGCGATATCACCAGATTGCTTGGATATTGCTACCTGGACTGCACAAGTGTTGCCATCAAATCCCTTCTCGCTCGAGTCGTAACCGATCTCGGTGATGATCTTGCGCACCAGCTCATCGAAATTAATATTGGCGCGCGTGGTAATCTCTCCCAGCAGCATCACAAAGCCTGTCTTCGTAGCGGCTTCGCATGCCACCCGCGAATAGGGATCCTGTTCCAAGCAGGCATCCAACACGCCATCGCTGATCTGATCGCACAGTTTATCGGGGTGCCCCTCCGTCACCGATTCAGAAGTGAACAGTAGGCTGGGGGAATTCATGAAAGTATTGCTCATCTAAGCCTCCAAAAAACAAACTTGCCCCTTCTGGTCAGGAAAGGGCAAGGAACGAGCGTTCACTTGAACTGCCCTCTCATCTTCCAGAAAATACCTCTGCCGGAGTTGGCACCTTGTAAGCGATTGGTCTGGAGCTTTTAGCCATTATCGCTGCCAGGTTGCCGAGGTTTCACAGGGCCGGTCCCTCCACCTCTCTGGATAAGAGCGCCTTAAGGGGCTATTAAATTGTCGGGCGGATAATACCACGGTTAAAGGTAGTTGTCAAATCTCCATCGGCGAAGCCTAGGGAGATAGCAGAGACAATCGATAGTTATTTTCCGGAGATATCCTCCAAATAATGTCCGTCGTCTAAACATGTTTAAATCATGGGAATGTCTTAAGTTTGCTTAGCTTGCAGCTTCTAGGTTAATTTTCAGACCCTCGTTCGGTAATGCTAGGTAAAGGGTCGTTAAGGATTTCGTCAAAAGCCCACGCTTCCTTAGTCAGACTAATGACCAGTAGCATTGACAAGATGAGGCTACCCCAAAGATTGAGAGAGTCCAATATGGGGTAGCCGTAATCCTTGGATTCCAGTAAGAATACAGACACACAGATCAATATAAGGTACCAGATTTTGGGGCGATAATTGACCAGGCGCGTCACGATCAGCGCTGCAGGGAAAATCATCCATACATATGCCATGGACCAAGCCCTGCCTGAAAAGGTCAAGATTACGAGAATATTCAGAATAAAAACGCTCTCAGAGATATTATTTTTCTCTCCCAAAGTTTTTCCAGGGATACGCTTGCTCGAGGGGTAATGCTTGCCCAGCCAAAATGCAAATAGACCAAATAACACAAACCCTCCCAATGAAATCGCCTGGGCTAGGCAGCCCTGTGGTACTGGTACAAATTTGATGATGGACTGATTCAACCAGTTAGAGGTACCTTTGCCAATCTCTGGTAGAACCAAAAGGATGTAATCCATGTATAGGCCAAATGGCACAACCAGCAATGAGACCAGCACCATGCCAGCTGCCCATAGGCAGTAGTTAATAAGGAAGTGATAATCCTTAAGGAAGATAACGAAGTAGATCAAGAACAGCACGGGGCTTACTTTGGTTATTGTAGCTAGTGCAAACAGGAACGCTGAACCTGTTTTAAATCCCTTGATGTATGCAACATATCCGATCAACACCATGCTGATTACCAGGACATCTGATTGTCCGTTATGGATGTGCATCAGCAGTGGGAAAGAAGCACTCGTTAACACCA
>JBAPSY010000309.1:0-10570 GCA_049281855.1 Anaerolineales bacterium | reverse complement strand
TTGTGGACCTGGCGGGATTCGAACCCGCGGCCTCTTCAGTGCGATTGAAGCGCGCTCCCAACTGCGCTACAGGCCCTAATAAAGTAGCAAAATTGTATCTTAGGGGAGATGCGCTGTCAAGACGAATGATCGATGATGATATTATTTACCTCGATATTCTCCTTTACCCCACCAATCAATAATTTTATACCATATGTGAGAAGATGGATCGCAACGTTGGCAATAATATGTTGATGCATATTAGTGCTACTCGAATATATTTTTTCTTTGTATATTTCAAATAGGCTTCATCTACCTCACTAATCAGGCTATAATTCCTTGATGTTAAATTGGGAGAATATCAAACTATGCCAAACCAACTTGAGATTATTCCACAAATTTCCCGCCAGGAGAAACTTAAAAGCATCCTTGGATCAGCAGGGTTGGACAGCTTAGTCCTAAATCCTGGACCAAGCTTAATCTATCTGACTGGGTTGCATTTCCACTTGTCTGAGCGACCCGTTCTCGTATTTTTTATGCCTGACATATCTCCAATTATAGTGCTACCTGAATTGGAACAGGAAAAGATCAAACACTTACCCTTTGAGATCCAGGCATTCCCATACGGAGAAGACCCATCTCAATGGGGGAATGCCTTCCGGGAGGCTGTGCATACTGCCAAATTAGGGAGAGAGCGTATTGGAGTTGAACCACGGCAGTTAAGATTATTGGAATTCCGCTTGTTATCTGATGCAGCTCCAAAAGCAGATATTATTTCCGCAGAAGGTAGCGTTTCCAAATTGCGTATGTATAAAGATCCAGGTGAAATATCTTCCATGCGTAAAGCTGTTGATATAGCGCAACGAGCTCTCAATGCAACTCTGCCTCAAGTCAAAATCGGTCTCACCGAGCAGGAATTGGCAGCTGAGCTGACTTTACAGTTATTGCGGGCTGGATGCGACCCGCAAATCCCGTTTGCTCCCATTGTATCTTCCGGACCGAATGCAGCCAACCCGCATGCAACCCCCTCCGCTAGAAAACTCTCACCTGGTGATTTGTTGGTTATTGATTGGGGAGCTAGTTATGAAGGATATCTCTCAGATATCACGCGAACTTTCGCAATCGGTAACCTTGAATCTGAATATGCACAAATCTGCAAGGTTGTTCTGGAAGCAAACTCAGCAGGTCGAAAATCAGCCCACCCCGCGATCGCAGCAGAGGTTGTAGATCAAGCCGCACGGGATGTGATCGAGGCAGCTGGCTATGGAAAATACTTTACACATCGGACCGGTCATGGGCTGGGGATGGAAGGACATGAAGATCCGTACATCCGGGCTGGCAATCTCATGCTTCTTGAGCCTGGCATGACTTTCACGATCGAGCCTGGCATCTATCTAACCGGAAGGAATGGGGTTCGTATCGAAGACGATGTGGTCATCACGCCAAACGGCGCGGATTGCCTGACAAGTCTTCCTAGAGAAGTAATACAATTGGTTTAATATCTGATAAGGTAACTTCCCGCAATATCCAAGGAAAAGTGATTGATGATCATACCAACCGCTGAGCCTTTCTTTTTCCCAGGTAATCGTATTGGTTGTTTACTCATCCATGGATATACTGGTGCCCCCAAGGAAATGCGTTGGATGGGAGAGTATTTAGGAAATCTTGGGTATACCGTCTTGGGGATCAGGCTCGCTGGTCATGCTACCCAACCGGAGGATATGTCGCGTATGCGCTGGCAGGACTGGGTTACATCGGTCGAAGACGGCTATTACATGCTCAAAGGATGGGTGGATCAGGTCTTTGTTGTAGGATTATCCATGGGGGGCATACTATCTCTCCTATTTGCATCTCAACACCCTGTTTCGGGTGTCGTGGCGATGTCAACTCCATATGCCCTTCCTGATGATCCACGATTACCCTTTATCCGGATTATTTCAGTGTTTATTCCCAATGTCAAACAAGGTCCCTCCGACTGGCAAAATCCAGAAGCGGCGAAGGATCATGTTTGTTACCCATATTTTCCAACCCGGGCGGTCATTCAGCTCCGTGATTTATTGAGCGAGATGCGCTCTGCCTTACCTATGGTGCGGGTTCCGGTTTTGCTCATCCATTCAAAACAAGATACTGGTGTTGTGCCACACAATGCCGAGCAAATCCTAGCGGCATTAGGTAGCCAGGATAAGCAACTATTTTGGGTTGAAAACAGTGGTCATGTCATTCCACGCGAGCCGGATAGGTATCTAGCCTTTAAAACCACCAACGAATTTATCCAAAGGGTCCGATCCTCAGGTCAAGCACTATGAGCCGTGATCTGATCCTGCTCGGCCTCTCACTAATGACGTGGGGAGTCGGTGAGGGAATGTTCTTTATTTTTCAACCCCTTTACCTGCAGCAGTTAGGGGCAAATCCCGTCACAATCGGAGCAATCTTTGGAGCGGCAGGGATCGCCATGACCGTTGCCCACATTCCAGCTGGGCACCTGGCGGACCGTATCGGGCGCAAACCACTTCTATTGGCTTCATGGATCCTGGCATCCTTGGCTACATGGGCGATGGCAATTGCACCCTCCTTGCCATTATTTGTGATTGGTATGCTGGTGTATAACCTGACAGCATTTGTCTCTTCACCCTTGAACAGCTATATCACAGCAGCAAGGGGCAATTTTAGTGTGGGTAGAGCTATTACGATGGTCTCAGCTCTATATAATGTCGGAGCTGTCATCGGTCCGTGGTTGGGAGGTCAGGTTGGTGAAAGATTCGGATTACGAACTATTTACCTTATTGCTGGAAGCCTATTTATTGCTTCATTGATTATTCTCCTCTTTATCAAGCCCCAACCTGTGGAGGAACACGACCCGAATGAAATCGGGAATGGCAGATTGGTTAATCGACGATTTGTTACCTACCTATCCGTGATTTTCCTGGCAGGTTTTTCCATGTACCTTGCCCAACCACTTTCATCGAACTACTTACAAAACCAACAACACCTAACCTTAGAATCAATCGGCATCCTTGGATCAATCTCAGGTCTTGGGATTGTTGTCTTAAACCTCGGTTTGGGTAATTTAAAGGCTCATATAGGGTATTTGTTAGGGCAACTTGCTGTGGCAATATTTACCTTGATCTTATGGCGAGGCACAAGTTTTCCCTGGTTCTGTTTAGGTTATTTTCTAATTGGTGGTTATCGTTTTGCCCGATCTCTCGCCACAGCACAAACCAGAAATCTTGTCCACCAATCTCGGATGGGGTTGGCTTACGGTATTACCGAAACCGTTGGTTCTTCAGCAATCATTCTTGCACCACCAGTCGCGGGTTTCCTCTATGAGATCAACCCTCCCTTGATGTATATCGTTGGGTTTTGCTTGATCATTATCTCGATCCTGGTCAGTGCTCGCTTTATCCCTCGACCTGACGTTTCTATATAATAGTATTTTCTGGTCTATAATTTGTAAACGAATACCTTATTAATTCATTTTGAATTGAATAATTTCAGACGGGAGGATAAATGGATAATTTATTAAATTCTGGACTCCAAATTATTCTATGGTTCCAAAGCATTGGTGCATGGCTTACACCAGTCATGAGACTGTTCACTTTTTTGGGCAATGAGCAGTTTTTCTTATTAATCGCACCGGCAATCCTTTGGTGTATCGATGCACCTCTTGGGCTGCGTCTGGGATTATTCTTAATGATTAACGGTATGGTGAATACTGCCCTAAAGGTTGCCTTCCATGGACCACGGCCCTATTGGTACTCAAGCAACGTGAAGGTTCTCGGGAGTGCAGAGAACTCCTTTGGGGTGCCCTCTGGTCATTCCCAAAATGGAGTTGTTGTTTGGGGAACCCTGGCTGATCGAATCAAACACCGGACTGCATGGATTATCGTCATTGTGGTGATGTTCCTAATTGGTATTTCGCGCATTTATCTGGCTGTTCACTTCCCACAAGATGTGCTCCTTGGTTGGTTAATTGGAGCGATCATGTTGTGGATCTTGCTGCGATTCGAAAGACCAGTTTTGAATTGGATAAAGCAATATCAGACCAGCACTCAACTTCTAATGATCTTCCTGTTTTCCTTATTGCTAATTCTGATCGTTATCATTGCCCAACTCAGTCTTCGTGGATGGAGTCTACCCATGGACTGGGTTAACAACGCACATTTGGCTTTCCCGAATGATCCTGAAATTAATCCCCTCTCGTATCATAACTTTCTCTCAGGTACTGGCGCATTCTTCGGTCTGGCAGCTGGATGGATTTGGATCTCAAAACTGGGTGGATTTTCGACCAATGGCACATGGTTGAAGTTGGTCATTCGCTACCTTCTAGGCTTAATCGGAGTCCTAATTCTGTACCTTGGATTAGGCTCGCTTTTCCCAGATTCAGAGACATTTATATCCTACTCAATCCGATATATCCGCTATGCACTGATCGGATTCTGGATTTCCGGTTTCGCCCCCTGGCTGTTCGTAAGGTTAAAACTCGCTTCCCACCTAAAATAACTGGCCATAATAAATGAACAGGCTGGCAAAAATGGATACTGCCAGCCTGTTCTTATAAGTTTGGTATTAGTCTTCTTTTGCTGCTTGGATGTTCTTCAAACGAGCAGCGATGACCTCTCCTGCAATATGAGCTGGGACGATTTCATAATGATCGAATTCCAATGTGAATATGCCTCTACCACCAGTCATCGAGCGTAAATCGGTTGTATATCGCTGCATCTCAGCGAGAGGGACTTGCGCAGTCACCACCGAATGACCTTTTTCACTATCCATACCTTGCACGCGGGCTCGGCGTGTATTCAAATCTCCCAGGATATCGCCCATATTGGCTTCTGGAACGATGATTCTTACATTCATGATCGGCTCCCGAAGTACTGGATTGGCATCCTTGAAGGCTAATTTAAACGCCTCACGCCCAGCAGTCTCAAATGCAATTGGTTTCGAGTCAACCGGGTGCTCTTTTCCATCATAAACCGATACATGGACATTAAGGACAGGATAACCCGCGATAACGCCTTCTTTCATTACACTACGAACGCCTTTTTCGATTGCTGGCATAAAGCTGTTGGAAATAGATCCACCAAACACATCATTTGTGAACGAAAATTCTTCTTCCTGATACGGCTCAACCCGCATGAACACTTCAGCAAATTGACCCGCCCCACCTGTTTGTTTTTTATGTCGGTACTGGGATGAGCTTTGCTTGGTGATGGTTTCCTGATAAGGAACCTTAGGTAATTCTACTGTTAGCCCAGTCTGAAATTTATTTTCTGCTTTTCGAATGGCGACGTCAATATGCTGGTCACCCATGCCTTGTAGGATGGTTTGATTTGTACTCGGTTCCTGCCTCCAGCTAAGGGTCATGTCTTCTTCACATAAACGAGTCAAGGTTGGGCTAATCTTGGCAGCATCTGCTTGTGTTCTGGGAAATACTGCCACACTGAATAACGCATGCGGATAAACAGGCATTGGCAGAGTGAGAGGATGTCCTCTATCGCTAAATGTATTTCCCGTTGAGGTTGCACTCAGCTTTGGAACTGAAGCTATGTCACCGGCATGGACAAGCTTCATCGGGATTTGCTCTTTACCCCTCAGCAGATGAACTGTACCGAAACGTTCTTCAGTGCCTTTGGTTTGATTCCACACACGTGAATCTGAGCTCACTGTACCTGAATAGATGCGGAAATATGTAATTCGCCCAACAAAAGGATCCGCAGTTGTTTTCCATATATAAGCTCCAAGAGGCTCATTATCCGCTGAGATTAATTTTTCATCGCCATCCTTACCTTGTGCGATGGTAGGAGGTGCTTCCAATGGAGAAGGCATTAGGTTAATGATCGCATCCAGCAACGGCGCTATTCCAATTTCAGCTGATCCAGCCGAAACGAAAACTGGAACCCAATTGCCTGCAAACACCACCTTTTTGAAGCCACGCAATATCTCATCCGGGGTAAGTTCTTCACCTTCAAGATATTTTTCGAGTAGCGCGTCCTCACCTTCCGCAGCTGCCTCAATCAATTGCATCCTTGCAGTCTCAACCTCGTCTTTAAATTCCGCTGGGATATCTTGAGAACTTTCACCAGCTCTAGGATATGCTTTCATGGTTAATAAATCCAAAACGCCTTTAAACTCTGCCTTTTCACCCCAGGGAAGCTCGACTGGAATCAATCTCTTGTCTGAAATTAGTTGGACAGAATCGAGTGCTTTCCGAAAATTGGCATTGTCGCGGTTCATTTTATTGATGATGACCAGCCGCGGTAATTTGAAAACATCACAATACGAAAGGGCTATTTCCGTCCCCACCTCTGCTCCAGCAACTGAATCCACCACGACTGCAGCACTATCGGCAATTCTCAAAGCAGAAATTACCTCACCCACAAAATCGGTATAACCGGGTGTGTCTAGCACGTTGATTTTGCTACCACGGTATTCAACTGGAATGACAGAAGTAGATAAAGATATCCCGCGCCGGATCTCTTCTTCCTCAAAATCAGAGACAGTTGTCCCATCTTCGATCCTTCCCAAACGAGTGGTCGCGCCCGTAAAGTGTAAAAATGCTTCCGCCAGCATTGTTTTCCCCGCACTGCCATGAGAGACGAGTGCAATATTCCGAATCGAATCGGTGGTGTATTCTTTCATCATGATACCTTCCTTAGTTAGCTAGATTCAGACAAACCTTGATTGTAAAGGAAACCGCTAAAGTTGTCAAAGCATTGCTATAAAAAAATCAACATTATAAATTGGAGTAAAATTATCTAGATGCTGCATAAACTATGGTTTAATCTTGCGTATTTACAACAACCTGTTTGGGATACTGGTACATCTCCCCAAGAGCTGCTGGATTTCATTGGAACTCATGCCCCAGGCAGAGCTTTGGATTTGGGTTGTGGGACAGGAACGAACGTGATCACATTGGCTAAACATGGTTGGGATGTAACCGGAGTGGATTTTGCTAGACGGGCGATCCAAATTGCCAAGAAGAAAACTCAACAAAATGGTGTCGATGCCGACTTACGCCTGGAGGATGTCACGCGGTTGGATTCGATCACAGGTGGTTTTGATTTGATCCTGGATATGGGTTGTTTTCACAGTTTGCCACCCGAAAAACGCCAATCCTATATCCTGAAAATTGGCCAGCTTCTTGCAGAACCTGGAGCCTTTCTCATCTATTTGTTTATAAAGGTCCACCCTGATGCTGGTGGTCCAGGTGCGTCTGAAGCAGATATTCGTTTTATCACGCAGAATCTTCAATTAGTGGAACGCAAAAATGGTACTGAACGTGGCACACGTCCCTCTGCTTGGTTTACCCTTCAAAAGCTTAAATAAGATATGTCGTAGGAATATTAACTAAATGAAGCTGCTATTTATTTTCCTTGATGGGGTGGGATTGGGTATAGACAACCCTGACATTAACCCATTTGTTCATGCCACGATGCCGACCTGGGAAGAAATCCTAGGGGGTCACAAATTAATCGCCAACGGTCATCTTTCTGGTAATGGCTCAGGTTCTTATCTCGTGAATACAAACCGCGCATCTCTTCTGGCATTTGATGCTTGTCTCGGTGTCGAAGGCATCCCCCAATCAGCAACTGGACAAGCTTCTCTGTTGACAGGAATAAACGTCCCTGCCTGGCTTGGTTTCCATGATGGTCCAAAACCGACCCCTCCTATCATTCAATTAATAAACAAGGGTACTTTGCTTACACAACTACAACAACAGAGTAGAGCTTCTTCGTTATTAAACGCGTATCCACCACGCTATTTTGAAGCGATTAACGCAGGTTACAGGATTCCTGGAGTGATTGCCTTTTCTGTAAATCAGGCAGGCATCCATTTAAAAACCATGAATGATTTGTTCGATGGTGATGCAATATCTGCTGACTTTACTGCTGAAGGATGGCGAGGTCACCTAGGATATTTAAATACCCCAGTACTAAACCATGTTCAGGCTGGAGAACGCCTGAATTGTTTGTCAGATACATCGGACCTGACAATCTTTGAATATTGGCTGACCGATATGGCTGGCCATCATCAGGATATGCAGTCTGCTTGTTCTATATTGCAAACTCTTGATGAAGTATTGGGTAGCTTAATAAACTCCTGGGATGGAGAAAACGGTTTGATCCTGCTTACATCGGATCATGGAAACCTTGAAGATTTGAGCACGCGTCATCACACGCGGAATGATGTCCCCTTGTTAATAATCGGTCTACCTGAGTTAAGAGAATTATTCGTTCATCAGTTAAATCAAGCGCGTGGTTCTAGACCAAATTTTAATTTGACCGATATAGCCCCGGCAATCCTGAAATTTATTGGGTAATATCCAATTTTCTAGATAATCCCCACCTGCTTCCCCACCTGAGAAAATATTTCCAATACCCGGGCTAATTGTTCGTCAGTATGTGTTGCCATATAACTTGTGCGTAGCAGTTGTTTCCCTTCAGGAACCGCAGGCGAGACAACCATATTAACATACACGCCTGCTTCAAACATGGCTTTCCAAATTATTGCTGCACGCATATCATCACCGATGAATATCGGAATGATCGGGCTGACCGAATTCCCGGTGTTAAAACCGAGTTGATGATAACTATTTCGCATAAAATCCCCGATGTCGTTAACACGTTTCACCCTCTCTGGTTCCTCACGCATGACTTGTAATGCTGCTAAAGCTGTAGCTGCATTTGCTGGGGGGATGCTGGCACTAAAAATTAACGATCGGGCATGATGCTTGATATAGTGGATAACATCCTCGTCCCCCGCGATATAACCGCCAACAGATGCCAGGGATTTACTAAAGGTTCCCATGATGAGATCTACTTCATCTTTCAATCCGAAATGGGCTGCAGTTCCCCTCCCTCCACCCAGGATACCCAAGGCGTGGGCATCATCCACCATTAAACGCGCTCCGTATTGTTTGCATACCTTAGCAATACCAGGTAATGGAGCTATATCACCTTCCATACTGAATAGACCGTCAACGACAACCAATTTTCCTAGATTTTCCGGAACGCCTGCTAACACACGTTCCAGGTCCTCAACGTTGTTGTGTTGGAAGCGTTTAACCTTCCCCCACCCCAATCTGGCCCCATCTACAATACTTGCATGATCATCTCGATCGAGGATAACCACATCATTTCTACTGACCAATGAACTGATCGTTCCCAAATTGACCTGCATTCCGGTTGAGAAAACCAAAGCGGCTTGTTTCCCCACCCAATCGGCCAGCTCATGCTCCAGTTGCTCATGCAGCTCAAGTGTCCCGTTCAAAAAGCGTGAACCAGTACAGCTGGTACCATAAAGCTTGATTGCATCAATCGCAGCCTGACGTACTTTCGGATGAGTAGTCAAACCCAGGTAATTATTCGACCCGCACATAATCAAGCGCCGACCTTTAAATATAGCTTCACTCCCCTCATTCCCCTGCATGGCGATAAAGTAAGGGTAATATCCAGATGCGATAAATTCCTTCGCATAGGTGAAGTTATAACATTTTTCAAAAATATCCATGTCTATACCTCTTTTGAATGAGACGATATGGGCTTTTTACTGGCTTTGGCGATAATTTTATCCATGTAAAAAGATAATCCTCCCCCAATAATCCCATTTAATACATAAATCAATTTGCTTTCCAAACCTGGCAAAATTATATACCTTCCCTGCTCAATCCCTCTTAAAGTCACGTAGGCCACCACATCTGGAGACATTGTTTTTGTGTTACCAGAAAGGGCTTTCGTTTCTGGAGGTTTGTAATGACTCTCATATTCAAATTGAGCTGTCTCAGTATCTGGTGGAAAGAGGATTGAAACTCCTATGCCATGCAACTTCATTTCAGCTCGAAGTGCATCAGAAAATCCCCGTACAGCAAATTTAGAAGCTCCATATGCAGTGTACCCGAATGTGCCAAGAAAACCAGCAACGGATGAAATATTAACAATGTAACCTGAACCCCGTTTTAACATTACTGGTAAAACTTCCTTGGTGACATAAACTGTCCCGAAGTAATTGACCTCCATCATCCAAGTGAAAATATTTAAGTCTAATTCTTGTACATAACCTGGATGTGCAACACCAGCTGAATTGACAAGCAGGTCTGGAGGCCCAGATTTTTCACTTACCTGCTTTACCGCCATGCGAACTTGATCCCAGTCTGAGACATCTGCGGAAACCGTACAGATTTTTTGATTAGGGTTCTTCCGGTGAGTTTCAACTTCTTTACGGGCAAAATCCAATAAATCTGTTCGCTGTGCTACCAGCCAAACATCCATCCCCCGTTCAGCCAAACCACACGCGATGGCTTTGCCAATCCCGCTCGATCCCCCGGTCACCAGTGCGACTTTCCCTGGTTTTAGCATTGCTTTGATCTTCATAGAATTAATAACCCATATATATTCAAAAGGATATTATCAAAGTGAAAGTCGATCCTGAAAGAATTATGCTGCGCCATCATAAGGGAAAAAGCGATTATAACTGTTTTGTTGGTAAATACAAAACATATTTTGAGAATTATCATCAAGTTTATTGGGAATGAAAATGACAAAAAAGGTGGCGTGGATCGATATAAGGATGATTTAGAGTCTACATGTTCCTA
>JBAPSY010000308.1:0-1869 GCA_049281855.1 Anaerolineales bacterium | reverse complement strand
GCATGAATCTGACTCGGCAGACCAAAACGATTTACCGTCATGGCATAATCACCACTGGCCATAACCGCTTCAGTGTTCGCAAATTCATTTGAGAGAGCATCGGCCCCTAAGTAACCCTTGTCATACATTTCCTTGAATTGGGTCAAATCGGCCAACATGGTGGGATTGTTTGCAAAGGTTGCTTTATTTGCATTCAAAGCGTCTGCCAAGCCCGGGCTTGCAGCTTCATAAGCAGGCCCCATTTCAAGGAACCACAAGACATGGTGCCAACCATCAGCGACCGGTTCATAAACAGGAGTAATTCCTGCATCCATGAGGGTTTGACAGGCCGCAGCAAATTCAGCATAAGTCTTTGGCACACTGATACCGTGATCAGCAAATTCAGCCTTGTTGTAGACAATAACCCAGGATCCGCCAATCGTATCCCAGATTGTCAACCCATAGGTAACACCATCCAGGCTGATCTGTTCTACAGATAGTGGGTTCATTCGCTGGACCCACTCTTCATCGGTCAAGGGCACTGCATTCTTTTCAACATTTAATTGAAGTTGGATGTCAGTTTTCCCGCTCTGGCCACCGAAGATGTCTATCCCTTCGCCTCCAGTTTCAAGTTTGGTTTCCAGAACATTGAAATACTGGTCAGACGGGATAATCTGGAAATCAACGTGAACCCCGGTTTCTGCCTCAAACCTTTTCGCCAATTCCATTTCTGGATCTTTAATCCAATCCTGGCTGGCAAGGTAGGAAATCGTAGTACCCGGCTCAAATGCAGGAGCCTCGGTTGGTTGTACCTCTTCCGTTGGTGCCGCAGTTGGCGCTGGAGCTTCCGTTGGTGCAACAGTTGGCACTGGAGCTTCCGTTGATGCAACAGTTGGCGCTGGTTCATTTACTGTAGGCGTTGCGGTTGTTGAGTTACATCCTGTTGCCATGACAATGCTGAGAACCACAATCAAGGCAAGCAGTAAATTTTTATGATGAATCATCTTTTACTCCTTTTATCATTTTCGTTTATACTTAAACGTCAACCATACTAGCCATTGCTAGCACGGCGACACAATCGAGAGGTGCTTCTTTCTCTGGAAAGGCGAGAAGCACTTCTCCTTTTTTCTCGCATATTACCAAATAAACCACCTCCTTCTAGATATATTGGTCACTTTATTGAATACGTATTATCTGCTAATTTTCTGACAAATCCCGTACTGGAACGAATAACTAGTTTAGGACCAACCAGTATCTGCTTACAGGCCTTTAAATTTCTCTCTAATCTATTAATCATTATCTTAGCCGCATCATAGCCCATAGATAATGCCGGGAAATGCAATGCCGTAAGCGATGGTGATGCTAATTCAACTCCTTGATCATCTGCCAAACCCACAACCGAAATATCATCTGGAATACTCAATCCCGACGATTTAATCGCTGAAAAAATTCCTGCAACAGCTGTGTCAAAGACACTGACAACGGCTGTTATTTCTGGATGTTTTTTCAATAGGTTCAATGTGGCATACTTTACATTTTCTAATCCGATATCTGCTTCGCAATAGAGCTTTGAAATGTTATATTGAGCACATACTTTTTCATATCCTTCCAAAGCCCTGATATTTGGGCCATAGTGATTTTGCTCCGGGTACGGAACAACCGAAACAAATCCGATGTTTCGATGGCCCAAATCTACTAAATAATCAACAGCAACAGCTACAGCAGATTCAAAATCAAAATCGACGAAATTCACCCCCTCGTTATTTTCGCAGCGCCCGATCATCACAAATGGTAAATTATGCTGGCGTAGTAATTTCACCCGCAAATCATCCATTCGAATTTCCATCAGGACCATTCCATCGCACTGGTTTGTGCGATAAAAATCTAATA
>JBAPSY010000307.1:0-5008 GCA_049281855.1 Anaerolineales bacterium | reverse complement strand
GTCTTTCAGCGGATAAATATTCATAAAAACCAGCCAGAGCGGTCAGATACAGACGTTCTGTCGTAGGTGAATATACCTTTAAAGCTGAAATGAACCATGTAACAGCATCCTCGGGTAATTCAGAGATGTGGGTCGAACCGGCCGGTAAAAGGTGATCTTCCAACATTAGACAGAATGCATTCATAGCATTTTGATAAGTTCGTCCAGTGTTGGCGCTTCGTGCGGAGGTGACAGTATTAATATATTCAGTAATTACATGAGTTATAGATGATCTCTTATTCATATGAAAAACCTCTCGTGTTTAATGGTTATGATAATAATACTTATCGAAACCATACATATAATAAACGGTAATTGATGGATTGTCAATCCCCCCTAATCAAGATCATGGGATCCCTTGATATAGAATAAATATAATCACATGTTTAAATATATAGTATTATCTTCGTCTTTAATATAAGAGGATTATATTTACCCTCCCCCATTTTGATGGCTAGTCACAGATCTCAGCCAGCAGTGATATGGGATGAACAGCTGGCCGGCCAGTACCATCTTCAATTTGGGATTTACAGGATATCCCTGCAGCTGCGACAATTGAAGTCTTTGATCGATTTATTGCGGGAATAAGCGATAACTCTCCAACTTGTACAGATAGTGAATAGTGATCTGTTTCGTAACCAAATGCCCCTGCCATGCCACAGCAGCCATCGTCAATAGTAGTTACCGTATACCCAACACTTTCCAACATCACGGCTGTAGCTGCCACGCCAATTGGATAGCCATCTTTCGCTGGTGGTTGTGCTTTCTGATAACAGTGCCCATGCAATAGAACATTAGTTCGCATATTATCGTGCCCATTCTGTAAACTGAGCCTTGATAATCTAGATGCTCCATCCGTGCCTGGACGTAATAAGAATTCATCGATCATGTAAGTCCGCTCCGATAAAGCTTCCACACACTTATCATTTGGTAGCAAATCCCGGTACTCGTCTTTTAATGTATAAATCTCTGAAGGTTCTAATCCAATAACAGGTAGTTTACCTGCTGGGTCAATCCTGTTGATTTCATCCACCAAATGCTTAGCGTGATTCTTGGCTTGGACCATAAATCCCTTTGATATCAAGGTTCTTCCTGCACCAAGGGTTGATAATATTTTTACTCGATATCCAATAGCCCATAGTACCTTTAGTGCATGGAGGCCAGTCTGAGGGTAAAAATATTCATTAAATGCATCCGAAAGAAAAATACAATCCGGTACATCCGTAAATTTAATGTATGGTCTTGCTAGTTTATGTAGACCTGTGGTTGAAAATTTTGGAAGTGTACGGTTTTTTGAAAGTCCAAGCAGAGTTTCACGCAAACTGGCGAAGTGGGGAGATGATAGAAAATAATTCACCAACGGTGCAAATGGATGGCTGATTTTAGCAATCAGTGAGATGTATCCAAACAGGTAATCACGAATTGGATGGCGATGGCCAAGTGAAGAATAGTAATGCTGATAAAACTCATATTTTAGTTTGGCCATATCTACAGCAGACGGACATTCTGCTTTACAACCTTTGCATGCAAGGCATTTATCCAGTGTATCCTTGACCGCTTGCATTGCCATTTCTTGGGATGAAAAACCATTTGAAATCATGGCGCGAAGCAAATTTGCACGTCCTCGTGTGCTGTACATCTCATCTTTTGTTGCCTGGAATGAAGGGCACATTACCCCTTCTGATTTTCTACAAACCCCCACCCCATTACACTGCTCGATCGCTTCGACCAATCGAATGGAATCTGGATGTTGGGATGAAAAGGTCATTACAGGTGTCCAACCCTTGGGCTCATACTTTTCGTCATACCTTAACACGGTATCCATTTTCGGAGGATCGACGATTTTCCCCGGGTTTAGAATTCCATTTGGATCAAATGCTTCTTTCAGAATCCGGAATGCTTGCAATATCCTGGGATTGTACGCTCGCTCAATCCATTCTCCGCGCGTGATCCCATCTCCATGTTCAGCGCTTACCGCACCCCCAAGCTGCAATACCAATGCCACTGCAGCTTCAGCAATCGATCGAAGCTCTTTCCTGCCTTTTGGAGTCTTGATATTTAATAACGGTCGGATGTGCAAGCATCCGGCAGAAGCATGTCCATAATAATCTGCTTGAGTCCCATAATCCTTCAAGATTATATCCAACTTGTGAACAAATTCTCCCAGCCGCTCGACCGGTACAGACATATCTTCAATAAAACTTATCGGTTTGAAGTCCCCAAGTCTGGACATGAGGATGCCAAGACCCACATTTCTCACTTCCCATACCTGCTTTTGCTGGATCGGAGTTTCAGCAATGAAAGGTCTGCTGGACCAATTGCTTAACCTATAAAGCTTTCCAATTTGATCTGATAGTTTCTGGGGATCATCGCCAGAAAATTCCACCGCGAGTAGTGCTGCAGGATCACCCTCGACAAATGATAGTTGATTCGCATATGCAGGAACGGAACGAGCTAAATGAATTAAGCTTTGTGGTATAAGCTCTACTGCCGAGGGAGATAATTCCAAGATATTGGGTACGATGTCGCAAGCATCGATGATGCTTGAAAAATTGATCACGGATAAGGTGGTGTGCTTTTTTAATGCCACTAAGCGTAATGTTGCATTGCGAATGATCCCTAATGTTCCTTCAGAACCAGCCAATAATGGAGCAAGATTAATCGTGTTCGGTAAAATAGGTGGATAAGGCAATTGACCGAAATCCCATTGCAGAGGATAGGTCGGAGACCAAGGGATCAGGTAATTTAGGTTATACCCAGATACCCGCCTCCATGTAAGTGGCCAACTCTTTTTAATATCCTCCTGAAATTCTCTTCGTATGTGCAGTGCCGAGTGGTAAATTCCCTGCTCAATCTTGGAGGTGGTTGTATTTATTGTCGCGGTGGCTATTTGACGAGCATTTTCCATCGTTATTGGATTAAGGTTTGTGACAGTCCCATCTGCCAATACGACCTCAGCAGAAATGATATGATCAGCAGTCATGCCATATAGGATTGAATGTGCACCTGTCGCATTGTTACCGATACAGCCTCCCATCGTAGCTCTTTCAGATGAAGCTGGATCAGGTCCGAAGTGTAGATGATATTTTTTTGCCTCACGGTTCAAATCATCCAGAATCAATCCTGGCTCAACGATAGCGGTTTGATCTTCTTGATTGACATGAACCAAACGGTTTAAATATCGTGAGCAATCAATTATCAGACCACTGCCAATGGCTTGGCCGGCTAAGCTTGAGCCTGATCCTCGAGGAATGAGAGGGATAGAATACTGATTACATAATTTAACGATCGAACTAAGCTCATCCGTATTGCGAGGGAAGATTACCCCCATTGGTTCAATTTTATGAATTGAAGCGTCAGTGCTATATAATACTCTGGTGACGGGATCTGTTTTAATCTCACCAGTAATTGTGTTTTTTAATTGCGCGATGAATTCTGGGAATAACTTGTCCATGTCACCTTCTATCGTATGATATCTATAAATTCATGATCCCGTTATATTTGGAACATCCATATTATGCCACATCCTAAACAGCCTTCGTTATATAATGCTCATTTGGAAGCGAGCCAATATTAGATGACAAACTTATCCTACATTAAAAACCTTTCATGCTCATCTTGTGGTAAATCATTTATCGCTGACAAAATTCAGACTTACTGCACAGATTGTAAAGCACCCCTGCTGGCTAATTATGATCTTATATCGTTAAAAAACATACTGGATCGCGATTCGGTTAGTCACCGAACCAAGGGCATGTGGCGTTGGTCTGAATTATTACCAGTTTCTGATCCGGATAACATTATCTCACTTGGCGAAGGAGATACACCATTATTACGACTGAACCATTTAGGTGAAGAACTCGGTTTACCCAATCTATTTCTGAAGGAAGAAGGCTTAAACCCAACAGGATCCTTTAAAGCTCGAGGATTATCGTCGTCTGTTTCGAGAGCCAAAGAGCTTGGGATTAATAAAATGGTAATCCCATCGGCAGGAAATGCTGGTGGAGCATTGGCTGCCTACGCTGCTCGAGCAGGTATCGAAGCATTGATCTATATGCCTAAAACCTCACCCCCATCGAATATCGTGGAAAGCAGGATCACTGGAGCAACTATAGAATTAGTCGATGGTTTAATTGATATTGCAGGAAAGTATGCTGATCAAAAAGCGACTTCCGAAGGGTGGTTTAATATGTCCACCTTCAAAGAGCCGTACCGGGTGGAAGGCAAGAAAATAATGGGATACGAAATCGCGGAAATCCTTGGATGGAGATTACCCGATGTTATCCTATATCCTACTGGTGGCGGTACCGGGCTTGTTGGCATGTGGAAGGCATTTTTAGAGCTGGATACATTAGGGTGGCTGGAATCCAAAACAATGCCAAGGATGATCGCAGTACAAGCGGATGGTTGTGCCCCAGTAGTAAAGGCAATCAACGCTGGTATGCCAACTTGCGAATTCTGGGAGGACGCTCATACTCTCGCAACCGGTCTTTGTGTGCCGAAAAGTTTTGCTGACCAAATTATATTGAAGAACATTCGTGAAAGTAATGGTACCGCAGTAAGTGTCTCTGATCATGAAATCACCCAATCGCAACAACGATTGGCTCAAAGGGAGGGGATATTTTCATGCCCCGAAGGAGCTGCCACCTTAGCAGCACTGGCAAAATTAATCAACCAAGGATCGATACACCCAGATGAAAACATCATTTTATTTAATACGGGAAGTGGTTTAAAATACATCTGCTCATAAGTACCAGAACACATTATTTTGCTTTCATTATTTATTTAATTTAAAAACAGCCGACAAAAATCACATTGACGCATCACTTTATTAAGGATAAACTTTTTATCATGCATTTATATAATGCATAATTGCCCATTGTGATTAATACGATTACAAAATTCTTAGGAGATAAATCAATCTATGAATATCAGCAGATTGGCTAGAGCTATTGCTGAGTCCCCAACC
>JBAPSY010000306.1:0-31352 GCA_049281855.1 Anaerolineales bacterium | reverse complement strand
GGTTTACCCGTGTTTGCTCGTATGACCGCGCTGGGTACGGCTGGAGCGATCCTGCCTCGGGTCCGCTTTCCCCTTCGCAGGTTGCGGCAGACTTGCACAAATTGCTTGAAATAGCGAAAGTCCCAGGTCCCTACATCCTGGTTGGGCATTCTGCTGGAGGTTACTATGTCCGGGCGTATGTCAATCAATATCCATCCGAGGTGGTCGGCATGGTTTTGGTGGATGCGGCATACGAGCAACAGGATCGGCTTTATCCCCCTGAATTTATAAAGTTAATGAATAATAGTGCTGCAATGCTAACACTCTGCCAGATTATGTCACCGTTCGGTGGGATGCGCGCAACGAAAATCTTGAATGCACTGGTCCCCGCGAATTCATTGCCTGCAGATGTGGAGGGGGCTTTTCTTTCAACCATACACCGCACATACTACTGTAAATCCATGGCAAATGAAACGGAAGCCGTGGCATCCTTCCGTAGCCATCCAGACCTTCCCAATAGCCTAGGCGACTTACCCCTGACCGTGTTGAGTGCTGGATTAACAGCCGATGAAGAATATGCACAAATGGGGGGTGCAAAATCTGGTATCAGCCGTGAGGTGTATGCCAAAGTATATGAGGCCAACCAGGAAATGCAAAAGGATTTGACGAGCTTTTCCACACAGGGACAGCAGGTCATCGCCACAGAAAGCGGGCATATGATTCATTATGATCAGCCTGAGTTGGTGATCGATGCTATCCGCACAATCGTAGAGCAGGTTCGGGGTAAATAGTCATCATTACTCAGGAAATTGCGTTTGGAAATATGATTCTCGAATACTAGGCACACAGGTTGTCAGGAAACTGGAATGCATGTTAAACTCTATATCCATAGCCATGTGTAAGAAATCCAGATTGTAGCTTGCCTGAAGGAATGTGTGCTTATGCAGTATTGGACTCGCACGGGTAATTGGGTTGATATCGCCAGTTTCTTGCTTCTCTGTGCCCTTTGGGCACTCGGTGGTTTGTTGATCGTGAGCTTCGGCTTCCACCTCAAGGTGAGAGAAAAGCTGATCACAGGACTGGCATCTGGTTTTCTCCTATTCATCGTATTGAGCAACCTGCTCTCCCAAATTCTTCCCATGACAGTCGCTTACTGGTCGAGTTCTGGGATTTTGTTCATATCAGGTCTGGTGCTGGCATTGTTATCGAAAAATAGGCAACGGCTCGACATCGGCTCCATGTTACGATGGCCTCAAATATTAATACTATTGGCGGTGATTCTGTGCTTTACCATGATTCTTCGGGGCCTGGCTATTTTCGATGACTACTATCACCTGCCAATGATCTCGGTGATGGCTACGGGCGACATCCCGCCACACTTTTATCTCGATCCATCACTTCACTTGCCCTATCACTATGGTCTTCAGGTTTTCGCCGCTGGAATGGTTAGGTTGGGGGGCTTTTTCCCGTGGAGTGCCTGGGATATCAGTCGGGCGATTGTATTTGGCTTCACCGTCTTGTTGGCCTGGCTTTGGATCCGTCGATTAACGGGTGCAAAACTGCCGGCTTACTTGGGCACCGGGTTGCTCATACTTGGCGGCGCTTCGCGCTGGCTGCTCTTGCTTATCCCCCCATCTTTGCTTACCCGTATGGGCGCTAACCTGCACATGGATATCTCCGGGATGACCGCAGGGGGTAATCTGGTGTCAGACCTCGTGAATCGCTGGCCGATGGATGGAGGCGGGCCATTTCCATTCCCATATGCCTTTGCCAGTGGCATTCTCGAACCTCTGAATATGCAGCTTGGAGCGACTGGAGCCATGTGGGAGATGACCATCTTGCTTCTCCTGCTCTTGTGGAGGCCGCACAAGGTTTCCCTTGCTGGTACACTGACCATCAGCTTATTATTAGCCAGTCTGGCATTAAGCGCTGAGCACGTCTATGCGGCTGTTTTCGCTGGGTTGGTGATTGTTTTAATGATATACGCCATCCTCAGTGCTGTCCGGCATCGTCCGCTCAAGCTTACCTTATTGGCTCCCTGGGGGATACCGCTCGCCGTAAGTGCTGTAGTGGCATTATTCCAGGGCGGGTATATCACTGGGGGGTTTTTAAGTCTCCTGGGTCGTGTCAGCGGGCACGCTTACCCCATGGTGACGACTGACTTCCAGGGGTTCAGTCTACGCTGGCCGCCAGCTGTTCCCTCCGGTCATTTTGGCCCG
The DNA here is from genome assembly GCA_049281855.1 of Anaerolineales bacterium. GTDB lineage: Bacteria > Chloroflexota > Anaerolineae > Anaerolineales > UBA4823 > FEB-25. The sequence continues at coordinate 29,154 of JBAPSY010000306.1, read as the reverse complement.
CTTTCATTGTTTGATCCAGGGCAGATTGTGATCAGCCTGGCAGAGGCCGGACCAGCCTTCATTCTCTTACCATTGGTCGTCATTTATTGGTCGAGAAATCTACGCAAAGGCCAACGTCTTCCACAAGCTCTAGCAGCAGGATCCGTTTTAAGCCTGCTCTTCCCAGTGTTCTTCCGTTACGGACTGGATTTCGATATCACCCGCCTGGTTGGAGCAGCACTTTGGTTGAGCTATGCTCTGGCGTTCCCAATTCTGTGGCTGTGGCTCGTAAATGCCCGGCAAGGATACCGCATTTTAGCAGGTTTTGGCTATGTGGTGGCGATCTATGCGGGTTTGGTAATGTTCGCGGTTGAGCTCATAGCTATTCCTGTGCCTCAGACCACATATTATCTAAAATATAATGAGAGTGACTTTGCCCGGGCTTACTGGAACCGTCTGGAAAAGAATGCCCAAATTCTGGATTATTACCCCGAACGGGCAGTTCTTCTGTTCGGTCGGGCATCTTTCGCTGCCACGGATGTATATAAACGCTCACCCACATGGGAGGAGTTGATTGCTAACCCCGACCCTGTCAGGGTAGCCTCGGATGGTTATTCATATGTCTACATGGATGAAAGATGGTGGCAGAGTTTATCTCCCCAAATTCAAGCTGCTTACGATCAACCATGTGTAAACCTGATCGCTGAGATGAAATTAACCGCCAGCGAGTTCCGAAATTTATTTAGCGTGGAGGCGTGTCATCCATAATCAAATATAACAAACTAAGGGCATGTGGTATGATTCCTAAAATTGGGTTTAATCATCTGTCACCCGGCATCCCCGTCCCAGTCGGCAAAGGGAGCACCTATGAGCATGGAATTTATCAAAACCAAAGATAATATCCTGACTAGTATCATCATCCGGCGTGACTATCAACCCACTGGTACTACTTTTGTGACCAGCCCCGACCTTGCCCAGCAGGTTGGTTTTGTGGTCTATCCAGCAGGCGGTGTGATCAAACGACATATTCATAAGAACGTGGATCGGCAGAATATCAGTAGCTCTGAAGCGCTCATCGTTCGCGAGGGTAAGCTTGAGATTGATATCTATGATCAAAACCGGAGCCTTTTAGCCACACGCGAGCTCAAGGCAGGTGATTTCGTCTTAATGGTTTCGGGCGGGCATGGCTTTCGCGTCTTGGAAGCGGCAATTTTGCTCGAGGTCAAGCTCGGTCCTTATGCCGGACCCTCTGATAAGGAATTGTTTTAGTGATCCCGGTCAATGAACCGCTGATTGGCGAGAAAGAGATCGAATACGTCCTGGAGTGTTTGCATACAGGGTGGATCTCATCATCTGGCAAATACCTGGAAAACTTCGAACAGGCTTGGGCAGATTATTGCGGAATGCAATATGGGATCGCGGTCAGTAATGGCACTACCGCCCTGCAAGTTGCTGTAGCTTGCCTGGGGTTACAGCCCGGTGATGAAGTGATCCTTCCGACTTTCACCATCATCTCTTGTGCTCAGGCGGTTACTTATAATGGGGGTATCCCCGTCTTGGTTGATAGCGAACCACGCACCTGGGGCATGGATGTCAACCAGGTAGCATCCAAGATCACTCCTCGCACCCGGGCGATTATGCCAGTCCATATCTATGGGCATCCAGTGGACATGGATCCTATCATTTCCTTGGCAAAACAGCACGGCCTGTGGATCATCGAAGATGCTGCCGAAGCACACGGTGCAGAGTATCTATCTTTAAGGGATACATACAATGAGGTATGGCGCCGGTGCGGAGGCTTGGGGAATATCAGCGCATTTAGCTTTTACGCCAACAAGCTGGTCACCACAGGTGAGGGTGGGATGGTGTTGACTAATGATCCAAAGATCGCTGATCAAGCCCGCAGCTTGCGCAACCTATGTTTTCACCGCGAGCGGCGTTTCTATCACACCGAATTGGGACATAATTTCCGCATGACCAACCTGCAGGCAGCCATCGGGCTGGCTCAAGTCGAACGCATGCCTGAAACCATCTCTAAAAAACGTTGGATCGGTGAAACCTATACTAAGCGCTTGAAGCACAATCCCAGCATTCAGCTCCCAGTGGAAGAACCCTGGGCCAGGCAGGTTTACTGGATGTATGGCCTGGTGCTCCACGAGCGTTCCGGTCTCACTGCAGTAGAATTCTCCAGGCGGTTGCTTGCTGAAGGGATTGAAACCCGCCCGTTTTTCCTCGGCATGCACGAACAACCCGTGTTTATTAACCAGGGTTTGTTCAAAGGGGAGAAGTACCCCGTTGCAGAACGCATCGCCCGACAGGGTCTCTACCTGCCTTCAGGTTTAACCCTCACCGAAGCTCAACTGGATCAGGTATGCCAGGCCGTGGAGAAAATCCTGGCATAAGTATGCTCCCCGATAATCATTCGCCAATTGGAAACCCAGAACCGGGTACCTCGTCTCGAGAATTGGTATCCATCATCCTAGCGACCTATAATGAGAGCGAGAACATTTACGATATGATCAGCGCAATTTTTACTTCTATGCCAGATCCGGTGGAGATCATCATCGTCGATGATAATTCCCCCGACCAGACGTGGAAAATCGCCAATAATATGGGTGACCCACGCGTGAAGGTCATTCGCCGCGTTAAAACACGTGGCCTGGCATCAGCGATCAATCGGGGGATCATCGAATCCCAGGGCAATCTTATCGGTTGGATGGATGCCGACATGTGCCACCCAGCGACACTCCTCCCTAGTATGCTTGAACTCCTCAAGACCCATGATGTGGTGATTGGCTCGCGTTATGTCAGGGGGGGCAAAGACGATCGTACTCCCAGCCGGGTATTGACCAGCCGCCTCATCAACCGGATGGCTAGCTTTGTGTTGGGGTATGGTATCCTGGATTACGACAGCGGCTTTATCCTGATGCACCGAAATGTGCTCGATGCAGTCTCCCTGACTCCTTCAGGATATGGCGCTTATTTTATCGAATTCATCTACGCATGTTGCCGCAAGGGTTTGAAGGTGATCGAAATCCCATTTACCTTCACTGAGCGTGTCAAGGGGGTTTCTAAGTCGAACGTCAACCTGTTCCAGTTCGGCATTGCCGGTCTTGGATACGTCGCTAGGATCCTCAAAACCCGCTTCGCTCGCTTGGACTGAGCGCCCATTTCTATTCCGGTAAAGCTCTCTTCATCGCAGCAATCAGCCGATCTTGAACTCCATCGTTGTATGGCTCGACCACCTGGCGAGACGCATCCTCGTCATACCAGGCGATGATTTCCTGTGCCCCCTGCCAGAAGGGAATGTCAGGCTTGAATTGCGGAACCAGCTGGCGAATCTTACTGTTGTCGAATATCATGCTGTAAGCCTTATCACCCAGCAGTGAGCAACCCCATTCAGGATCATACCTGGCGATAAGATCAGATGGTATGTGTACCAGCTGCGGCTCAACACCTGCTGCATTTGCAACGATCGTATAGATCTGATTCCAGCTGAGCGACTCATCGGATGTAATGTTGAAGCTTTGACCGATTGCATGGGGGTTGCCTAGCAGGCCAAGGAAACCGACCGCGAAATCGTAGTGGTGTGTCATCGTCCACAGCGAGGTCCCATCACCATGCACGACGACCGGTTTGCCAGCGCGCATCCGTCCGACGGTTGTGTAACCACCATGGAAGGGGAGCAGGGTGCGATCGTAAGTATGCGATGGGCGTACAACCGTGTAGGGGAAACTTTCCTGTTGCCCGGCTTGTTCCAGGAGAGCTTCGCATGCTGCTTTGTCACGGGAGTATTGCCAGAAAGGGTTGTGCAAGGGCGTGCTCTCCGAGATGGGCAGAAAACTGGGTGGTTTCTGATACGCTGAAGCCGAGCTGATAAAAACATATTGCCCGGTGCGGTTGCGAAACAGCTCGATGTCCGATTTGACCTGGTCTGGGGTGAATGCCACCCATTCCACCACTGCGTCAAATGTCAGGTGACCCAACGCCGTAGTTACTGATGCGGGTTGGCGGATATCTCCCGGGAATGAGATTGCACCCTTTGGCGCAGGTCGAAAGCTCCGCCCACGGTTCAGCAGGTAGAGCTCGATCCCTTGCTGGATTGCTAGCTCTGAACAGGCTGAGCTGATAATCCCAGTCCCGCCGATGAATAATACTTTCATAGGTGATCCTTTCAGGAATAAATTGAACCCAAAAAGCCCTCAGATCAATTTTACCTCAAAGGTGGGATTCACCTTTCATTCCCTAGCGAGATTTAACCTATACTACTTACGCTGGACCGGTTTAGTAAATCAAGGTGGAGGGGTTGGGACTTGATCTCAACCTCCATGTAGGATAAATCCCCTCAACGGGGATTCTCGATAGGTTATTTCTCGAATTACCGTTGAGGTAGTAAGATCTTCCGGCAACTGATTGGCTGGATTCTTAATCACTGAAAGAAGGTTTACATCCCTTTCGGTGTTGCCAGAGCAGCCAATATACGATAGGATATAGTTATTCAGAAAAGTTGGTTGCCATTGCAGATTCTATCTACCAAACTATTCATACCGCCTCTCCGTTCCAGGTTGGTACTTCGGCCAAGGCTGATCCAAAAACTAAACCAGGGATTGGAATGTGGATTTGTGCTGGTCTCAGCGCCTGCCGGCTATGGAAAAACCACCTTGCTAAGCGCCTGGCTGAGTCGGACGGAAATTTCTTCCACCTGGCTTTCAGTCGATGATAGAGATAATGATCCTTCCAGATTCCTGGCATATTTAGCAGCTGCCTTTCGCGTAATTGATCCTTCACTCGATGAGGCTTATGAGAGTACGCTTGGCTTCAACCCACAACCAGATGTTGAAGCCTTACTTACACCTCTGATTAATCATCTAGCCCACGTAATGCATCCTTTCTGCCTGATTATGGATGATTATCATGTAATCCAAAATCAGGTCGTTCACCAGGCAGTCAGTTTTCTTCTGGAACACCGCCCATTGGCCTTACAACTGGTCATTGCCACCCGCGCCGACCCTCCCTTACCCCTGGCGAGACTGCGGGCGAGGTCAGAGATGCTGGAGCTGCGTCTAACTGACTTGCGTTTCACAAATCAGGAAGCCGCAGATTTTCTAAATCGCACCATGGGGCTGAAGATCACGACCGAAGATGTTGCCCGCATCACGAGGCGCACCGAAGGCTGGATTGCTGGCTTACAAATGGCAGCGTTATCCATGCAGAACACAAACGATGTCTCCAGCTTTATTACCACCTTCACGGGCAGCCATCATTACGTCTTCGATTATTTACTGGAAGAAATCATCAGTCGACAATCACCAGAAATTCACCGCTTTCTGCTTTATACCTCCATCCTAGATCAATTAACAGCATCCTTGTGTGATGCCCTGCTTGAAGAAGATGAGGACGCAACGCCTTCTCGTCCCTCATCTGTCATTCTCGAAGAGCTTGAGCATGCCAATCTGTTTATCATTCCGCTAGACCAAGAACAGCGTTGGTATCGCTACCATCCATTGTTTGCCGAGCTCTTACGGGGCTATCTCAAGCTAAACAACGCTGATCAGATACCAATCTTACACTCCCGAGCCAGTGCCTGGTTCGAAGGGCAAGGGTTGATCCCCGATGCGATCCGTCACTCATTTAGTGCTGGTAATTGGGAATGCGTCGTCCGATTAATCAGCGCCAATATATTCGCCCTGCTGGAGCAAAATGAGCTGAACAGTGTGGCGAGGCAGCTCGAAAATCTTACTAACAAAAAGAGCCAAGCCCGCCCTTGGTTGTTGGTTGGGCGCGCCTGGCTGGCGGCTTACACCGGGCAAATGAGCGCTGTCGATCCCATCTTGAAGATGGTGGAAACTGAGATCAGTAATTTAAATAGTGAAGTGGAGCTGCAAACCCTGGGGGGGCATCTTGCTGCGATTCGAGCTTATACCAACTGGATTGGAGACAAGCGGGATATCGCTGCGAGTGCAGCACAGGTCGCACTTGAATGGCTTCCCGCAAACGAGCGTTTGATTCGTTGCCAGGCATCAACCCTGTTGGGTTTGACACTCAATGATATCAATGCCCGTGGCCAGGCTTTACAACAAGCCATTGCTTATGCTAGGGAATGCAGCGTCTCACATGTAACCATTTTTGCCCATGGTTGTTGGGCTTGGTCGCTCTCCATGCAAGGCAGGCTACGTGAGGCACATGCAGCCTGTCTCGACGCCATGCAGTTAGCCCAATCGAGGGGCTCACACGAGACTTTACCGACACTCAGTCACGTTTATAGTACTTTGAGCTTTGTGCTGTGTGAGTGGAATGACCTGGAGGGAGCTTTACACTATTCAAAAGAAGCCGTGAGCCTGGCGCGCCGTTGGGAGCAAGCAGATGCGCTGCATTTTGCTCTCGATAACCTTGGAAACGCCTTGTTTGCATCAGGGGACGTGGAAGCCGCGTTTGATACGCTTGATCAGACCTGGCAGGTCGCGAAGCGTACATCTGCCTGGTTTGAAGAGATTACGATTTCACAAGAAATAGAATGGTATTTAGCACTGGATAATCTGGAAGCTGCATTACATCGTTTGCGTCTGGCTGAGTTGGATATCGATTCGTCATTCAGAATTCCCCTCAGCACTTATAAAAGCCTTTTAATGCCCCTTACCTTCGTCAAAATCCTCATTGTCCAAAAGCAGTATTCCAAAGCCTTGATGCTGATTGAGCTTCTTTTGGAGGAAATGGAAAAAAAGAAAATTGGTCACTATCTCGTACGTGTGCTCACCTGGCAGGCTTTGGTATATCACGGCCTGCGACAAGATGCGCAGGCGCTGGTCTCGCTAAAACGCGCCCTGACGCTTGCTGCGCCTAATGGGTATATACGCACCTTCACCAAAATGGGTCCCGGGGCGATCCCTTTTCTGCGTCAGGCACGTGCAGCTGGGATCATGCCTGATTATATCGACATGCTCTTGGCAGCCAATGACCGGTTAGTTAAAGATCAACCAATCGAGGCGGTCGTCAAATCGGGTTTGGTGGAGCCTCTCTCAGGGCGTGAAATTGACGTGCTGAAGTTGTTAGCGCAAGGCTGCACAGACAAGAAAATCGCTGAGAGCCTGGTGATTGCCCGCGAAACAGTCCACAAACATCTCAAGAATATTTACGGAAAACTCAATGTCCACAGCCGTACTGAAGCCATCGCCCGCGCCCGCGAGTTAAGTTTGTTATAAGCCCTTTCCCACTCAAAATATCACGATAAATACCCCATCAATACCCCTTTTAGGGCCTGATTCTTCAGGCCCTTTGTTTTATCATGAAGTTGCAATACACAAATCCAACTGACAGGCAATTCACAAGGCGGCTATGATGAAATCGAAAGAAACGAATAAAAGAAAGCAGATTCTAATCGTTTTAACCAACCCCAAGGAGAAACTCGATGGATGCTTCCATAAAACCTCAAACAATTAACAATATTTCAAACGAAGGCGATCAAATGACGATAACTACTATCCAACCTGCGCTTCCTCTGAAAAGAGGCTTTGTCAACACCGGAAAGATCCTATTGCAAATTACCGGCATCCTGTTCGTTGCATTCGTGGCATTCTTCTGTTACCTGGCAACCCATGAAGGAGGGCATCTACTAGCCGATGCTTTGGTAAATGCGAATCATGGGACAAAATTCGATGCGTTCAAGGTTAGAGTACTCTGGCTTTCAGGAGAGCTAAAAGATGGTCGATGGACCGGTCCGGTATGGACCCCAACATTCAGTAGTCTTGCTCGGGTGGATGATGCCAAACCCCATGATCCCTTTACAGCAACCGAGCGGGAGATAGGCTTTATGAACCTGATGGGCTTCGGCGCTGTCACTTTACTAGCACTGATTGCTTTAATTTGCTTGTCGCTTGATAAAAAATTGCGTTATTTCCAATGGTTTACAGTCATTTACATCTTGTTTGTGATGATTTTAGACCAACTCACTGAAACCTTTATTTCCTCAGAATCCGAACCGCTCATCAGCGCCATGATGATGGGCATCAACCCCATCTTGTTCAAAGGATTCGTCATCGGTTTGAGTCTGTTGGAGACCAGCTTAGTAGTTATCTATATCGTGCGCTATTTTCGTTCGAAGCGGGCACCAAGCAGCCTGAGCCCATTGGAAAGGTCTTCCGCCTAAAATGCCCCTCACTATACCCCACCAATACCCTTTATAGGACCTGATTCTTCAACCCCTTTGTTTTATTATGGAGATGTAATTAGCCAATCCAGCTACGTCTTTACATGAGGAGCGATGATGGATCAAAAAGACTCTTATCTGGTAAAAACATACCATATCAAAGTCAAAGAAACGCTGGATCACCACATCACCGATTGGTTTGGTAATTTGACCCTTATCCCCCAAGAGAATGGAGAGACCCTTTTGGTCGGGTCCTTCACCGACCAGCCCGCCTTACGTGGTTTCTTGGAACAACTCTGGAATCTTAATATCACCATCCTATCCGTCGAATGTATCAAAGGTAAAAATCCTTAAGATGCTGAATCCTGATAACGACGCAGTCGGAGAATCATAATAAATACGAACCAACAAATCCTTTTGAGGTACGCTCAGGTTAATTCTGAGGAGATTAAGCAATGAACACGATCAATACAAAAGTTCCAAATAGCGAGATTGCAATCCAAGTGCAAGGGCTGACCAAGTCCTATGGCAAAATTCAAGCCCTGTGCGGTATTGACCTGCAAGTTCAGCGCGGTGAAATCTTTGGTTTTCTCGGCCCAAACGGAGCAGGTAAGACCACTACCATCCGCTGTATGTTGGATATGATCCGACCTGATGGAGGCAAATCCCTCCTGCTAGGGTTGGATTCTCAGGCTGAACCGGTGATGATCCAGACTCGAACCGGCTACTTGCCTGGGGAGATGCAGTACTATGATAATCTGACATCTGAGCGCCAATTACGTTTCTTCAACGATATGCGCGGGGGACGCGGTGAATGGGAATATGTCCATCAGCTTGCCGACCGCCTGGCTCTCGATCTGCGCCAGCCAATCAAGAACCTCTCCAAGGGTAATAAACAAAAGGTGGGGGTCATCCAGGCGTTGATGCACCGCCCAGAACTGCTGCTCCTGGATGAGCCGACCAGTGGTCTGGATCCTTTAATGCAGCAGGAGGTGTTGGGGCTGTTACGTGAGGCAAATAATGCCGGCGCGACCATCTTCTTTAGCTCGCACATCATGAGCGAGGTTGAGAATTTGGCTGAGCGTGTGGCAATCATCCGTGCTGGTGAGATTGTGGAAATTACGAATACCAGCAGCCTGACCCACACTACAGTCAACCGCATCAGCATTCGATTCAAAAGACCGACCGAGTTCACTGAGTTGGTTAAGTTACCTGGAGTAGAGCTGCTCTCCCAGGTGGATCAAACCAGCCTCACTTTGCAGGTGACCGGCGATATGGAGATGCTTGTGCAAGTGCTGGGTCGCCTGCCCGTCCTGGATCTGGAAACAGAACACCCCACATTGGAAGAAGTCTTCCTGACCTACTATAAAAAGTAAATACAGAGCAAGGAGTTTATAACAATGAAACGCTTATGGACTACTTTCCGCTACACTTATGCCGGTCTGCGTTGGCAGATTATTGGCTGGGGGCTGGGGCTAGCTCTCTATGGTCTGATGATCGTCCCAATGTATGAGACCTTGGGTGCGCAGCAGGATCGTTTCCAGCAGATGATCGCCAACTACCCTCCCGAATTCCTGGCTTTCTTTGGTGCCGACATAAATAGCCCAATTACACCCGCAGGTTTCCTTGGTATGTATGCTTTCTCGATGCTGCCATTCATAATCGGCATCTTTGCTGTGATAGCTGGCAGTGGCTTGATCGTCAGCGACGAGGAACACGGACGGCTGGACCTCATTGTAGCTCACCCTGTTGGGCGAATATCCTTCTTCTGGGGAAGGTTCCTCGGTTTATTTTGTGCCGCCCTGTCAATCATGCTCTTGGGTTGGTTGGGGTTCAGTGTATTGCTGGGTCATTCCAGCCTGGGTTTCAACTGGGGTCAAATGGCAATTCCCTTCCTGCCTTTACTGGTTCAGATATTGCTATATTCGACATTAGCACTGGTTCTGAGCTTGCTTCTACCATCACGTAACCTGGCAGCCATGATCTCTGGAATCTTCATGGTGACCAGCTACATCATTTCCTCATTGTCCTTTATGAATCAGCACCTCGAAATGGTATCCAAGGTACTCCCGTACCACTACTACCAAACGGTCCTTTCATTGCAGCAGCTTAACCTGACCTGGTTGTTTGCCTTGCTCGGGATCAGCCTCGCCATGACCTTATTGGCTTACTGGCGCTTTTTCCGCCGCGATATCCGTTTGAGCGGGGAAGGTAGCTGGCACAAGAGATGAAAAAACATCCAATCTTACATGAATCGATCGAATAAAAAACAGGTTTTGCCGAACCTCAATATGTTTCTGAAAATCCATAATTTCAAGTGAAGGATTGAATATGAACTCTAAAACTCTTTTTGTAATCTGCTGTTTCCTTTTAGCTGGTTGCGTTCAACCTACCCCGCAACCAACCGATGGAGTGCAACCAGAAACCCCAAATATGCCTAACCCGGCCTCAGTTTACTGCGAACAACAGGCATACACCTTAGAAATCCGCACCGTAAACGATGGCAGCCAGACCGGCGTATGCATCTTTCCAGATGGCAGCGAATGTGAAGAGTGGGCTTATTACCGCGGTGAATGCAAACCGATAACCATGGAAACACTGCCCAATCCAGCTTCTGCTTTCTGTGAGCAGCAGGGCAACACACATGAAATCCGCACAGCCTCGGACAGCAGTCAGGCTGGTATATGTATCTTCCCCGATGGCAGTGAATGTGATGAGTGGGCTTATTTCCGCGGTGAGTGCATACCAGCATCCGTGGAAACCCCCACTGGATCTTCAGAAGATGACCTCAATGGTTGGAAAATCTACGCAAACGATGCACTCGGATATAGCTTTCATTACCCTGCTGAGGCACAGGTCACAACGAATGATGAACCTCTAAAAAGTTTGTTCATCTCAGGACCTGGAATGGGGGCCGAAACTTGGGGTATCGCTCATCCGAGTGACCGAGATGAATATCGCCCTCCTGAAGGAGCGGACTTGTTGCAATGGCTGACGGATCACAATCTGCTCGGGGAAACCCGCAAGCCAGATGAGCAAATCGCCGGGACAACGGCAATCCACTTTCGCCATGACCGCAGTCCACAATCATACGCCTCTGATCTATACTTCTTTGCCAGGGCGGGACAATTGTATCTGGTAACCATTGGGCACTCCAGCGATATTGAGGATTGGGGTCTAAACCATCGTTTCTTACAGAGCTTTCAGTTTATTGAGACAACTTCAGACAATCCCGCCCCAACTGTGATCCCCACTGCCCTACCTGTTGATCCACTAGCCTATCAGGATTGGAACACATTCACCCACCCGGTGTATAACTTCTCGGTCAGGTTGCCGGATGATTGGATTGTGGAAGAGGTCACTACGGGTGATCCATTAATGGTGGGTCATGAGCTCAACTTGCACCCAATCGTTGATTCTGAAAAAGAGAACATCCGCCTGACTTTCCGACGTGTGGGCGAAGAAATACCGCTTTGGCCAACAGGTGTGGGTCAAGGAGAATTTTTTCCACAAGGCACTTTGGATATTGCCGAGCAACCTGCCTCGCGTATATTGTTAGTTTGCCCTACCGGGGAAGTCACCTCGATTTGGTATCATGCGACCGACAGTCAGCCCAACCTCATCCGCGGCGATCTGGAGTTCGGGTTCATCTTCAGCACAATTGGTCACTGCGAGCCTGGTTACAGCCTGAGTGGTGAAGTCCAGCTGGTGGGTGAGATGATTATCGCTTCACTCAACGTTCCATAAATAATGATGAGGAGAAATGCCATGAGTATTTCCATCGAAACACAATCATCCACAAATGCCGGCGATTACAAACGCATTAACACAAATTCGGCCAACACTCGATCGATAGTCTACAAAGCGATACTGTTTGTAATCATATTAACCTGTTCGTTCGCCGTGTTTTTGCTTGGACCAAATTACTCTACTTTGTTCCCAACCAATGGCAACACCATTTATGCTGCGAGTGTCTCGGCTGTTTTTCTGATCACAGCCCTGCTGTTCAAGCGCAGTGCTCAGCTTGTCAAATACTGGCCGATTGCTTACGCTTTCTTTGTCGCCTCAATGGTCAACCTGGTCTCCGATCTCTTCGGAGGCTACCAGGGTGATTTCTTGCGCTTCTTGGGTGCTTCGACAGACACCAACCCTGGAATTGGACTTGGCAAGCTGTACGAAACCCTGTTGGCGGTCATCCCCATCCTCGTGCTGACCTTGCTATCGGGTGCTAACCTACGTTCGCTGTCTCTCGCAAAAGGTAATCTGAACTATAAATGGGGTTTCGGCATCGGCGCCCTGCTGGTGGTCAATTATCTGACATCGGTGCTCATCTTCTTTGGCACCGGCTATGAGGAGTCCAAGCTAGGATCTGTGATCCTGTGGGGACTGGTCTTTGCATTCTGCAACAGCATGTTGGAGGAGCTGTGGGTCAGGGGACTCTTCATGAAGAAACTGCTCCCGCTGACTGGAGTTGCAGGAACGATTTTGTTGACCTCGATCTGGTTTGGTGTGATGCATTTCGTGGCTGTGGCTTATATGCCGGTCACTATTGTGCCAATTTTCGTAATCAACGCTTTTACATTGGGTATAGCGTGCGGTATCTTGATGGTGAAGACGGACAGCATCTGGGGCGCTTATCTGATCCATGCTGCAGCGGATCTATTCTTGTTTATTGCCATGTTGGCTATTCATTAATATGATAGACCCAAACGATATAATGTCATCTCTCATCAGAGAAAGTGACAGCTTATTTCAAAGGAGGAAAAAATGAAACGCAATATCATCAATATCTTCTGGGGAGTCGTCCTGATCGCCCTTGGCGGTTTATTCCTTGCCGATAAGCTCGGTTATGTGAATTTGGAATTGATCACCAGCCAGGGGTGGGGCATCATCTTCGCAGTCACCAGCGCGGCTTTCTTCCTGAGTTATTTCCTGAGCGGCATAAGGAATTGGGGCTGGCTTTTCCCTGCGTTGATCTTCGCCACCCTGGCGTTGACCATCAGTATGATCCTTGGGAATCCCGACAGTTCCATAATGGCCGTGCCCATCCTACTCAGTATCGGCATCCCCTTCTACATTGGATACCTGCTGAACCGCAAGCATTGGGAGCTGCTGATCCCAGCCTGGATACTGACTGTGGTAGCCGTTACCCCGATCCTTTCTGAGAGTATCAATTCAGATTTGGTCGGGGCTTTGTTCCTGTTTGCAACCGCGTTACCATTCCTGGTCGTTTACTTGGTCAACCGACAGCGCAAGTGGGCGCTCATCACAGGCATAGTTTTGGGATTCATTGCTATCTTTCCGCTGCTTGGATCTTTTCTCCAGGGAGACATCCAGGGACCCGTCGTAATGTTTCTATTCGCATTGCTCTTCCTCATAATATATATCGTGTCAAAGAAGCAATGGTGGGTGCTCATCCCGTCTGGTGTCTTTGCCAGCATTGGATTGGTGGCACTGTTGGACACCCTGCTCCCAAACCACGATTATTTCCTGATCGGGGACTTGCAATTCGGAGTCTACACCGGTGTGCTCTTCCTGGGTTTCGCCATAACCTTTGGCATCCTGTGGCTGCTGCGTGCCTCCCAGCCCACTAATTGGGCGAAGTATCCGGCGATTGGTTTGCTGATTGCCTCCATATTGGCTTTTTTGATGGGGAAGACTTTCAATGATCTCATTCCGGGGATAGCCCTGCTGGTTATTGGAATAGTCATGATATTGATAGCTATTCTTAAGCGGCAAGGCACCCATCAACCTACCTCCTGAAGCATAGTTTGCTCCATCCTTCCTGGGGCGGTCCTACATCAAGGGTATCGCCAGGTAGTGTGGTCAGGGTCGGTCAGGTTGGTCACCACCCCCCACTTTGGTTAACTCGCACAGCGCGAGGAGCTCATGTTTTAATAAAACCTTCTACTACGGGTCAAACCGGCAGGCTCTTCCATCCATCTGTTCTCTATAGTCTTAACACCTACACCTTTATTTCATCCTTGGTTTCTTGTACTCACCTTAAGACGCCATGCACCAGTACGGTGTCTGTCCCATCGGGCGGAAAGGGAATGGTATCACCATTAATGGGTTTATCGTTCACCGTCAACGAGATGGTATTGCCACTGCCAATCCGCTCCACTTTTATCATATATGTTACTCCGCGGAAAATCCGCCGGGCACTGAACCCACTCCACTCATTCGGGATGACCGGGGCGACCTGTAGACCCCGGAATGTAGGCCGGATTCCCAGGATCCACTGTGTGCCTGCCACATAGGTCCAGGAGGCAGTACCGGATAGCCAGGCATTACGACCGTAACCGAACTGGGGGTGTTCCGGGCCACAGATGTTACCGCAATAAACGTACGGTTCCGCCTTGAACACATCGTTATCCCGACGAGCCAGGGGCATGATCTGCCGGTAGTACTGATATGCCAGATTGTTCCAGCCCAGGCGAGCGGCAGCAATGATGGCCCAGGTGTTGGCGTGACAGAAGATACCACCGTTCTCCTTGGCACCGGGTGGGTAGGTAGTCGTGCCACCAACACGCGGGTCACCGTGGGTATAGGCAGGAGTCAAAATAGCCAGTCCGAATGGCGTATTCAGTCGTGCATGGGCGCGGTGCATAGCCTGCTTGCCACGCTCCTCGGGAGCACATTCGCCAATGACTGCCCAAGTCTGCGTGTTCAAGCCAATCTTATGATGTTCCTCAACCTGCACGCCGACCGGTTTACCTTCATCGTCAAATGCACGTGTATACCACTCGCCATCCCAAGCAAACTGGTTGATGATCGCCGCCATTTCATTTTTCAACACCCTGAACCGCCTTGAATCTTCGCCCTTACCTATATGGTCACACAGCTCTGCCAGGTCAAGCATCGCCCGACAAAACTGCTGGGCAGCCATAACACTCTCAGCCTTCCCAGAACCGTGATCAAGGTTCATCGTATCATCCCAGTCTGAAAAACCCAGGCGCGGTAAGCCGTGCGGACCGCGGTGGGTCAGGGTGAAATCAACCGCACGCTGCATGTGCCCCCATAAAGGGTCATCCCCGCCGTCGGTGTAAGTGAGACGTTCGTCTAGATAGGAAAAATCACCCGTCTCGCGCAGGTATGCACACACAGCCATCAGCAACCAGAGATGGTCATCGCAGAACCATTGGGGATATTCGGGATACTCGGCTGCCAATCCAACTCCACCTTCGCCCGTCAGCGGAAATAGCTGGTGCCAGGTATGCCCATCTTGGAACTGTAATCTCCACAGCGTGGATAAGTTCTGACGCACCCTTTCTGGGGCGTTCTGCACCGTTGCGAGGGTATCCTGAGCTGTGTCGCGCGTCCCCATACCCCTGCCTAGACCGGTCTCGTAGGCGGAGACGAAACGTGACCAGAATAAGGTGGCTCGGCACTGGATTTGGTTCCAGACATTGAGCATCGCGTTCATCTCAGCGTCCGGGGTTTCAACCTGGAACTTACTGATAAAAGCATCCCAATCGGCTTTGAGCGCTGCAAAGGCTGCTTTCACATTTTTCGATTGGCGGTATCTGGCGACGAGTGCAGTGACATGCTCCGGCGTCTCGGTCACTCCCAGGATGTAGATTAGCTCCCTCTCCTCCCCTGGTTTCAACCTGAATTCATGGCAGAGCATGCCGACATTGTTACCGCGCGCTGCCTGTGAGTTGGATGGCTTACCCGTCTCGACCACAATCGGGTTGGACAGATCGCGGTAGCTACCGATAAAGATTTCTCGGTAGGTGTCAAAACCCCGCGGTGGCAGGCTGCTAGCAAAGAAAGTAGTTGTGGGACGGAAAACGGTGCCGGTATAGATGATCCCTTCTCTAATATGGCTATGCAGAATGTGTTGACCCCAGTCCAGGTTATTTAGATCTGCCTCTGCATTCCAATTACTGAATTCAACATAGCTGAAGGAGCGTAGCCGGCGCGGCCGATCAGAAACATTGCGCAATCGCAACACCCACAGTTCACATGGAACCTCAACCTCCTCAGTGGGAGAAGGGCTTGGAGAGAGATCGTGTGGCACAAAATAAAGCAGCTCTGCCCAGATTCCGTGGTATTGGCTGGTAATGCGCGTGTATCCGGCACCGTGATGGCATTCGTAGGTCTCCAGCTTTCGTCCAGGGATTGGCTGCCAGGTTGGACTCCAGTATTCACTGCTCTCCTGGTCGCGTAGGTAGACGTAGCGACCTGGCTGGTCAACCGGGATGGCGTTGTATCGGTAGCGGGTCACACGCCGGTTTTTGGGGTCTCGATCAAACGAATACCCGCCGGCAGTGTTCGAGATGATCCCTCCGTACTTCCCCTCACCCAGGTAGTTCATCCAGGGCGTAGGCGTATCCGGTCGGGTGATGACATATTCGCCAGTGGCCTCGTCAAAATAACCGTAGCGATTGCTGATCTTTGCTTTCTTCATGGTTTTGCTCCAAAGCTGAATCCATTATGTAGTTACACTGTTCATGATGAGGTGCACATCAAAGGACTTATTAAGCCTCAACGAAGCACTCTGACTGACGCGTGCGTGGTACCAGTCTCGGAAGCACCGGAAGAATAGAACTTAGTGGCCTGACGAGGCATGGACATCCAATCTTCAATTATACATTTACCGAGTAAGGTTAGCCAACGATAAGGATTTTATACTAGGATTGAACACTCCCTTTATGTCAATAGGCAACTTTCTCATTTAACACTATTCAGGTCTTGGAACCGATTGCTAATGACTAATTACGGTGCGTCGCGGAGAGGTCGGGTGTTCTCTCCTCAGCACATAATTATTTACACTGAAATCATATCGTCTGGCATTTTTTGATCACACTCCAATGAGCAGGCCAAGCCAGCCAAATAGAAACGCCTCACCTGCATTGGTCTTAAGGGGGGATGTGCTACAATTATCTCAATGATTTTACTCACAAACTTGCAAAAAGTCGTTGACCAGAACACGGTGATCAACATTCCTTCGTTGGAAGTAAAAGCGGGAGAAGTCGCCGCTCTTGTTGGACCGGTGGACAGCGGCAAAGATGTCTTGTTCCAATTACTCAGTGGCCGTATTCACCCGACGACTGGCAGCGTGCGCTTGGCTGGAGTGGATCCTTATTATGAGCAGAAAGCTTTTAGCAGCCTAGTAGGTGTTCTGTTCCCGGATGACAATCTTTACAAGCGTATGTCCGTGCTTGGTAATTTGCAGTTCTATTGCCGATTGTACCGGTTGCCTAAAACGCGACCGATGGAAGTGCTGGAATATGTCGGCCTAGCTGACCAAACCCATACCATTGTAGAGAAACTCTCCCCTGGCTTGTCCAGGCGGCTCGCCGTGGGACGAGCACTCCTTATCAACCCAAAGATCCTGCTCTTGGTAGACCCATTTGCAGGTTGCGAGCAAGTAACCATCACGCTGATCAGCCAAATTGTGCACAGCCAGGCTGATGCAGGTGCTGCAGTGCTGGTCTTCGCCCATGATACAACCAACCTGGAGAAACTCTGCGACACCGTTTATCGCCTGGAACAGGGCCGGATTACCGAGTCGTATAACCCTCAGCAGGAACAGCCACGCAATCGCCCATTTATGATCCCAGCGCGTTCGGAAGATAAGATCATACTTATCGATCCGGCTGAAATCCTATACGTTGTCGCCCAGGATGACCGTGCCTACCTCCAGACGGTTGACGAACACCTGATCACCCAATTCACCCTGGCCGAACTGGAAAAGCGTTTATCACGCAGCGGGTTCTTCCGCGCCCACCGCGCTTATCTGGTCAACTTGCAGCAAATCAAAGAAGTGATCCCTTATACCCGTAATAGCTTCAGTTTGCGGTTGAAAGATTCTGCCGGGACGTTGATCCCCCTGTCTAAGTCCGCTGAGCGCGAGCTGCGCGAACTCTTGGCGTATTAAACCTCTTATATTTGTGCTTTTTAAGCTGCAAAAATATCTATGAAAGCGGGCTATTGAACCGCAATTTATAGCCGTTCACCGCTCCTATGCGCCGTTTACCGACTTTTTGTTGCACGGCGTTTTTCTTTTTTGTATACTCTATACAGAAATTAAACCACAAGCAAACACCGACCAAGATGAAAATTTTGCATTATTTGGAGAGTACCATGTATCAGCAAAACGAACACCTGGCATTACTAGAAAACATCCCTTGGATCTTGGAAAGATGGCTTTTATGCTTACCTGCTGTGTCTTATTTGGAAACCGGGCACCCAGTTTTGATTGTGATTTTCATTACACACATGAGCGGTAAGTAAGAAAGAAGGAGAGTATGATGAAGGCAATTGAAGTTAGTAACCTGACGAGAGATTATGATGGCGTGCGTGCTGTGGATGGGATCAGCTTCAGCGTGGAGCCAGGTGAAATTTTCGGTTTCCTGGGTCCCAACGGCGCTGGCAAGACCACTACCATCCGCATGTTGACCGGTCAGCTTCTGCCGACATCGGGGATAGCAAAAGTAGCCGGTTACAATATCGTCACTGAACGCCAACAGCTCAAACCCAGGATCGGTGTGGTCTTCGATAACCAGAACCTCTACGAGCGTATGTCTGCCCGTGATAACCTGGTTTTCTATGCCCGCCTCTACCGGATCACGAAATCACGCCTCGAGGAGGTCTTGGCTCAGGTGGGACTGACCGAGCGCGCCGGCGATAAGGTTCAAAAGTACTCCAATGGCATGAAACAGCGCCTGCTAATTGCTCGGGCGCTGCTCCACAAGCCCGAGGTTTTGTTCCTGGATGAACCGACGCGCGGTCTGGACCCGCACATTGCCCGCGACATCCGCGGCATCGTCGCCAACCTTGCTAAGGGCGGCATGACCGTCTTCCTGACCACCCATTACATGGAAGAGGCCGACCAGCTCAGCCAGCGGGTCGCGTTTCTCGATCAGGGGCGCATCGTTGCTCTTGACTCACCGACCCGCCTGAAGGCGGAATACGGCAAAGATAAAATAACAACCCTGGAGGATATCTTTATCCAGCTCACCGGGACTGATCTGCGAAAAGGAAGTGAGGCACAATGAAAACCCTGTCGGACTCCCTGTACATTGCCTGGATCATTGGCACGAAAGATATCCTGGATGCTTTGAAAAATAAGAGCTCCAGGAGTAATATCATCATCATGGTTGTCATGGTAGTGTTTTTTTACTGGCTTGGCATCCTGCGTCCCTTCGATAAGAATGTCAGTGTGGTCGTTTACAATGAAGGGAATACCAGCCTGGCTCTTGAGTCTGTCTCGCTGGCAGATGGGGTTAAATACTCCTTCGCTGAGGCGTCCTCTCAGCCAGAGATGGAGCGGATGATGGCCTACCAAAACCTGGGATTGGTGCTCCCGGCTGATTTTGATCAGATCCAGGCTTCCGGCGGCAATCTGCCCCTGAGCGGTTACATCTTCTGGGCTGACCGCATGAAAGTGGTCGAGCTAGAAGCCAAGTACAGCCAGGCTTTCAGTGAAATCCTCAGCCAGCCGGTTCAGGTGGTTATTGGCCAGAACATAATCATCCCACAAGCAAACGCGGATGGTATGCAGTCTAATGTAACCTACCTGATGGTTTATTTCGTGTTCAGTATGGCGCTGCTTTTGATCCCTCACCTGATGCTGGAGGAAAAACAGACCAAGACCTTGGATGCACTGCTGACCTCCCCGGCCAGCCCCGGACAGGTTGTGTTGGGCAAAGCCCTGGCAGGATTCTTCTACATTCTGGTCATCGGTGGATTAGCGCTTGCTCTGTTCTCACTGAATATCGTAAATTGGGTTCTGGCGCTGGCAGCTTTCTTGGGATATGCCCTGTTCGCCATCGGGTTGGGATTGGCGGTGGGTAGTTTTATCAAATCCATGAGACAATTGGGGATCTGGATGGTGGTGCTGATCCTTTTCTTGGTGATCCCGCCTCTTTTTTATATGGAATCAAACCTGAAAGCCGGGATTCGGATGGTCCTGACCTGGTTCCCATCTTCAGCGTTGGCCAGCCTCTTCCGCTTCTCATGCTCGACGGGTGTCACCCCGGCGCAGCTGTGGCCCAATCTCGCTGTGGCTCTCGTGAGTATCGCGGCGGTCTTTGGTCTGGTGATCTGGAAAGTACGACGGTCTGATCGCTAGATCAATTCGCTGCTCTTTCCAGTGGAGAAACCATAGATGGACCATAAAACTACAAACACAATCAGTGATCACCTGAACATCATCTGGACGATTGCTTCCAAAGATATTGTCGATGCACTAAAGAGCAAGGTGGTTGTCTCGATGATCATCATGTTGAGCCTCATCTTACTCATGCCAAAGATGCTGCCCTTGATCTTTGAACAGTCGCAGACGGTGCTGCCAGTTTATGATATGGGTGACTCGCACCTGATGGCAGAATTGATAACCACCCCCGACATCTCGATACAAAAGCTGCGTTCGGAGCAGGAATTACAAACTGCATTGTGCAGTGCGGTGTACCCGCTGATTGGCTTGCGCATCCCGGCGGATTTCGACCAGGCGATCGTGGCAGGTGGGCAGGTTGAGATCCAGGGTTCTGTATGTTGGAGCAAACGCCATAAGGTTTCGGGATTGCAGTTGAAACTCGAAGAAATGCTCTCACAGGCGCTTGACCAACCGGTGGCCATCCATATTGAAGGTAACATCGTTTATCCACCCTCGGATGGCGTGCTCTTACTCAGCATAGTTAACATCAATTCGGTGCTGATGATCCTGATGATGGGTATTTTCCTGGTGCCAAGCCTACTCATCGAGGAGAAAGAGACCAAGACGATGCAGGCGCTGCTGGTCTCCCCGGCCAGTATCAGCCAGGTTGTGGTCGGGAAAGCCTTGGCGGGATTGTTCTACATCCTGGTGACCGCAGTGATGGTATTTACTATTTCCTGGGCGGAGGTGATCCACTGGGACACGGTGTTGTTGTTTGTGATCGGTGGTGGGTTCTTCTCGGTGGCTGTAGGCTTGGTTCTGGGCAGCTTCTGTGAAAAGCAGCAGGATATGGTTGGATGGATGACTGCTCTATTATTGCTCCAGCTCGGTGCAATATTTGCAAAGATGCTGGGCATGGAACTTCCAACGTTGGTGGAGAATATACTCCCCTGGGTACCATCCGTCGCCCTGGCAGAGATCTGCCGCGTTTCGTTCTCAGAGGCTGTTCCCACTGCTCAGGTGCTTACCAACTTGGGGATTGTCCTGGCTGTTTCGCTAATGCTCTATGCGCTTGTCGTCTGGAAAGTGCGCCGCTCGGATAGGTAGAAAACTGTGTGCTTAGGGAGTTATGAAATGAACAATTTCCAATCGCCTAGTACCCTTGGCAATTAACTCACGATCCAGAGGTGGGTTTTGATGTTGGGACCAGGCACGTTCTTCGGCTGAAAATTCGTCCGGATTAAACGCTGCTCTTTTCTATCTTGGATGGGTTATGCTCGATTCGAGAACGGCGCTATTGGATAGAATGTTTGGAGATGCAAGAGGAAAATATGACATAAAGGCTGATACCAGTCATGATAGTAGGTGAATGACCAATCCCTTTGGCTAATTATCCACCCTGGTTGCCTTCTCCAAAAGATACAGGATCGAGCGGAAAGGTTTCCCAGTAGCAGCAGACATTCCCATCTCGCAGGTCAGGTTGCTGGAATAGTAACCGTCATAGAGGTGGGCATTGACCTCAGCAGACTCGAGGGAAGTGGCAGAGGCAGTCAGTTCTGGGAATAGTAAGCCCCGGTCGCCGGCAAAACCGCAACAGTCGAGAGAATAAGGGACCGTAGTTGAAACAGCACTCGCTTTCGAGATGGCCACAAGTTTTCCGGTCAGATTCAGTTTGCGGGCGGCACAATTGGGATGCAGGACGACCGCCACAGAAAGGGGATGAACTTCCAGCCGGGGCAGTAAAATATCGTGAACGAATTCCAGGCTGTCAAGGATCGTCAACCTCTGCCATTTATCACGGTTTGATGGTAAAAGCACATCGCCACAGGAACGCAGGGTGTATGCACAAGAACTGGCATCCATGACAACCGGCAAACGCCCACACTCAGACCAATCCCAGAAGCAGTCCAATGTACGGTGGAGCATATCCTGGTAGGCAGCTGTATATCCCTTTGAACCAAAGGGCATACCGCAGCAGTGACCAGCAGCATCGGGCGGAATCCAAACCTTGACCCCAGCACGATCCGCAAGGGTTAGGAAAGTTTCGATGAGAGAGGGAGCATTGGCATCATCGGGTGGGTTTCCTATTGCCCTTGAGATACAGGAGGGGAAATAAATATACTCCGCCCCCTCTTTGTGCGTCATTGGAATACGTCTGGTTGGATGGAGGACAGCTATATTCCACTTGGGGAGATTCCATCCTGTAAAACGCTCGACGAGGCGGGTAACCGCAAGGATACCTGCCGTGCCAACAACCTTTTCCGCAAGATGACCCAGCCTGCTGCCGAGTCTGACCGCCTGCTCGACAGTCTTGAAATGCTTTGAGAGCGTCAACGCAACTTGCTGTCCACGTGAAGAGATGCTATCGGTGCGCAGGTGCTTGACCAGTTCGCCTGTATTGATGGTGACCGGGCACGAGGTTGCGCATAAACCATCCACGGCGCAAGTATCCATCCCGGCATACTTGAAATCGGAGATAAGGGAAGTCAGGGTCGCGGAGTCCGCCGGGTAGGCAAGATCTGAACGCGGAAGTCTTTGCCGGGCGATCTCGCGCCGGACGACAATCCGTTGGCGAGGGGTCAGGGTCAAGCGCCGGCTAGGGCAATTAGGTTCACAAAATCCACATTCGATGCAGCGATCCACTTCCGATTCCACTACGGGGAGAGTTTTCAGGTCTGTGACATGGGCACGTGGATCATGATTGATGATGACTCCCGGGTTGAGCAGTCCGCTTGGATCGAGCAGTGATTTCAGGTCACGCATAATGTAGAGGGCAGTTGCACCCCACTCGGATTCGACAAAGGGCGCCATATTACGTCCTGTGCCGTGTTCAGCTTTCAGCGCGCCATCGTACTTGCCGGTAACCAGTTCCACAATATCGATTGTAAAATGGTCGTAGCGCTCGATTTCAGCGGGTGTATTGAACGACTGCGCAATAACGAAATGAAGATTGCCGTCTTTTGCATGCCCAAAGATGATCGCTTCAGTGTAACCATGTTTTTGAAACAAGTAATGCAGGTCGTTGATGGCTTCCGCCAGGCGGGGTAACGGAAAAGTGACATCCTCAATGATAACCGAAGTGCCTTGTTGACGTGTAGCACCGATCGAGGGGAACATCCCTTTGCGAAGTTTCCACAGCGCGGTTTGTTCGTCGATATCCTGTGTAAAAAGAGGCTCACTCAACAACCTCAACTTGCTGCAGGCGCTCTTGGAAGCCTGAAAGAAATCCTCGAACCGATCCGCACGGTTATCCTGGTATTCAACCAATAAGGCTGCAGCACTCTCGGGAAGTTGGGCCAGCAGGGAGGGTGCTCCAGGGAGATGTTCGACTGAACGAAGGGCCGCCCGATCCATAATCTCCAGGGCGCGTGCGCCTGAATCTCGCAATGGAAGGATAGCATTAGCGGCATCCTGCACGGTAGGAAAATAGAGCATGCCCGTATACTTGAACGGATAATCGGGGAGGGTGTTCAGCACCACTTCGGCGATGTAGCCCAATGTGCCTTCCGAGCCAACCATTAAGTGGGCAATTATATCGAGCGGATTATCGTAATCGAGGAAGGCGTTCAGTGAGTAGCCATTGGTGTTCTTGGTCTGATAACGGAGACGTACCCGCTCGCGCAGTTTTTCATCCGTAAGCAGGCGAGCTTGAAGGTCAAGCAAGCCTTGCCAAATTTCCGGCGATTCCCCTTTGAGTTTTCTTTCTGCATCCGGTGCAGAAGTATCAAGGATCAACCCGTTGGGCAGGACGAAGGTCAGCGAATGCAGGGTGTGATAGGCATTCTCTTGCACACCGCAGCACATTCCGCTGGAATTGTTAGAAATGATTCCACCAAGCATGCAAGCATCTATGGAGGCCGGGTCAGGCCCGATACGCCGCTGGTATGGTCGCAGGATGGCGTTGGCGTGTGCGCCGATCACCCCGGGCTGGACGCGCAAGCGTAACCCACCTTCTTCTACGCGGACCTGATTCCAGTGTTTCGAGATATCCACCAAAATTCCATCGGTAATGGATTGCCCCGATAAGCTCGTGCCAGCGGCGCGAAAGGTCAACGGCAGGCCGCGTGTCTGGCAAAAACCAAACAGCGCGGTAATCTCATCAATTGAATCAGGCTGCACCACCGCCCGAGGGATCAATCGATAAAAACTGGCATCGCTTGCAAAGGCAATACGCTCGATGGATCGAGTAAGCACTCGTGTTGGTGAGAGCATGGCTGCAAGTGCATTACGGAGCTCCAAGTTTAAATCAATCATTCAATTCACCGACTTATTGCCCTTCTTGTGTACCGAACATGCAACGTCGATCATACTGGTATTTATTCCCAATTCCACCTGGACGAGTATCGCTTTTTCTATGCCATGACACGTATATGCTCCTTGATCATCTGCTGATGGTCGCTTGTAGCAGTCTCTTTTCAGGATGACTGCCCTGCCAGTTCGAGTCCTTTGAAATTCTCCACCTGGCCTCGGATGGCGCGTTCGGTCGGCAAGCGCTCAATGGAGGAGGCACCAAAGAAGCCGACAATACCGGGCATCTTCTTTAGCGCTTTGCCCACGTTCTCTGGCTCGTCGAACGGCCCGCCGTGGCAGATCACCATCAGATCCTTTCGCAGCGACCAACCCGCCTCTGCCATCGTCATCACCTTTTCAATGGCTTCATCAAGGGTGAAAGCGATAGCCGCCCCAATACTGCCGGCGGTGGTCAGGCCAACGTGGCTCACCAGCAGGTCAGCTCCAGCCCTGGTCATGGCTTTTGCTTCGTCCGCAGTGAAGGCGTAAGGTGTAGTAAAAAGGTCCATCTTGTGCGCCAGCCGGATCATTTCGACCTCTTTATCGTAGCCCATGCCGGTGGCTTCCAAATTGAGGCGGAATTTGCCGTCAAATAGGCCGACGGTCGGGAAGTTCTGCACGCCTGAAAAGCCAATCTCTTTCAACTGCTTTAAAAAGATGGGCATCAATCGGAAGGGATCAGTACCGCAGACACCAGCCTGAACAGGTGTGTCCTTCACGACGGGTAATACCTCGGCCGCCATCTCGACCACAATGCCGTTGGCATCGCCGTAAGGCAGCAGCCCGGCCAGCGAGCCACGACCGGCCATGCGATAGCGGCCTGAGTTGTAGATGATGATAACGTCTGCACCACCGGCCTCGGCGAACTTGGCCGAGATGCCGGTGCCCGCTCCACACCCGACGATCGGCCTGCCAGCCATTATCTGGGCTTGCAGGCGTCTGATGATCTCTGCACGCGGAATTGACATTTCGGAACCCTCCTATTTTCCCAGCATATCCAACAAGGTTTCAGCTGCCCTGTCGGCAAATTCGGGATCGTTGATATTGTTGTCCAGCTCAATGACCGGGATGTAGGACTTGAGGTTTTTTTTGATGGCCTCGAAGCAGGCATGATCTGCCTGCGGGTCCCAAAACGCACCACCCGGGCGGTCCAGTTGCGAAACCCCCTTGAGGGGAAACAGAATAACAACCGGGGCAGTGGCTGCGTTGGCAGCCGCGGCGATCAGCTCCCCGATGCGTTTATTTTCTTCAGTATCAGTCCGTAACAGGGTGATATTGGGATTCCATTGATAAAGCTTGCGGGACCGATACTTTTCAGGAACCGAATCCATTCCCCAAAAGTTGGCCATATCCACGCAGCCAGGGACCAGCACTGCGGGGATGCCGTGGCGCGAGGCAGCCAGGCAGCGTTCAGGGCCGGCACTCAATACACCACCGCAGATCTCATCCGCCAGTTCTGTGGTTGTGATATCCAACGAACCGGCGATAAATCCATCAGCAATCAAGCTTTCCATTGTCCTGCCCCCGATGCCAGTGGCATGGAAGACCAAAACTTCATATCCGTGCGTTTCCAGTATGCCTCGCGCCCGCTCCACAGCAAGAGTGGTATTGCCAAACATAGAGGTGGCAATGAGGGGCTTTTCTTCATCTGTAACAGGCCTTTCCATTTTCACCATGCCAGTGATGGCCCCCGCGGCATTCGTGTAGATGAGGCGACTGATCCGATTAATGCCAGCCACATCCACAATGGAAGGCATGAAGGTGATATCCCGGGTTCCGGCATAAGCGCTGACATCCCCTCCACCGAGCGTGGAAACCATCACTTTGGGAACGCCTATCGGAAGTGACCGCATGGCCGCAGTAGCCAGTGAGGTCCCACCACCGCCACCCATCCCAATAATGCCGTCCAATTTTCCCTGCTCATAAAGGTAGCGGACGATCACTGTCAAACCGGTCATCATGACTTGCATGGCCTCATCCTTATGATCGCCAGAAGCCAGGTATGATAGATTTCCTCCTCCTGCTCTGGCTACTTCATCTCGTGAGATGTCTGGATTGAAAACCGGTTTGCCCATCACGCCGAAGTCAACCACCAGGGTTTGGAAGCCTTCTTTCTCAATGAGTTCCTTGAGAAAAGCAAACTCCTGACCTTTGGTATCCAATGTACCTATTATGACAATGTTTTTTTTCATTGGGTTTTCTCATGCCTCTAGCCGAAGATCAGCAACAGGGCTGTGATTACCAACAGAACTAAAATGATATTGTCAAACACATTCTTCGGAACCTTGGTCACCAACCATCGTCCAATCCAAACGCCAAAGGGGACGATCGGGAATACCCACGCAATGTGCCAAAGCTGTTGGAAGTCGAACAGCCCGGCAAAGTAGTAATAGGGTACTTTGATCCAGTTGAGGATGGCGTAGAACAGAACTGAGGTTGCAATGAAAACTCTCGGAGATACATCTTGCAGCATGAGATAAATACTGATGGGTGGCACACCGCTATGAGCCATTGCCGATGTAAAGCCTGCCGTAGTACCAGCCAACCAGCCGTGCCAGTTACGCTCCTGGTATTTCAACGAACCGAGGATGCGCTTTTCAAGGACCTTGTAAGCCACGAACAACAAAGAGATGATGGCTAGCCCGATCTTGAGTACCTGGGTCGAGACGTTGGCAATGAAATACGTACCTATCGTCACTCCTATCACTGCGCCGGGGATCAACAACCAAACCAACCGCCCATTCCAACGCCGCCAGTGCAGAGCAATCGAGAACACATCCGCGAGCAGCATGATGGGCAGCAGTAAGCCAAGAACCTGGCTGACAGGCATTACCAGCGACATCAGCGGGGTTGACAATGTTCCTGCCATCCCACCCAACCCGCCTTTCGACAAGCTGATTAAAAACGCTACAGCTGCCAGCATTATTAAAAACACAGTCGGATTATTCGGCATTTTTGAAAGCTCCAGGCGTATCCAATATTCCCAGCTCTTTCAATCGCTCAGAGGTTGGGACACCGTTCGCGGACCAGCCCATGATGCGATAATATTCATCCAGCATAGGTTCCAGATCGACCACCTGGCCACCGGCTGAACCAACCGTCATGGGTTGCGTCAGGTTACGTACTGGCAGGGTATCCGCGGCACGGGAAAAGCCTTCGCGCACATTAAAGAGCCGTGCCAGCGTCGAGATGCGCTCACCAAGGCGCTCCAAATCCGCAACCTTGGGATAATCGAAACCCGTAGCAGCCTTAACCAACTGAAACAATTCCTTGAGGGTCATTCCGTATCCCGGGAAGGCGCATAAACAGGCACTATCCCAAACGGCCTTTTCTGCCTGGTGATCGCGGAACAGTTGCGGTTTTCCTTCAATCGTCAGCGGATCGGCGGCTCCGCTGAATATCTCGCCGAGCGGCGCACCGCGCAGGTGACAGGCGCCTCGTTCAGAAATTGCATAAGCCAGCGCTGTTCCTTTGGCAGCATTGGGATGATAAGCAGGCATTTCCAACCCTTTGACATGCATGGCAAAGGGCTTGGCGTTGGGGAAGCGTTCGGCGATGGCAGCCACGCCTTGTGCCAACCACTCGCCGCAGCCTTCTCCACTGGTCATTTTCTCCACCAGGGTAATAGCCGCCTCGGCATTTCCCCAGGACGGTGAAATCCCATCCAAAGTATCCGCTCCCACAATGCCGCGTTCGAACATTTCCATCACGAAGCCGATCACCCCGCCCACACTGATCGTGTCTAAACCATATTCGTCGCACAGCCAGTTGAGTCGGATGATGGTCTCACGGCTGCCTATGGCGCAGTTCGAACCGAGGGCATAGATGCTCTCATACTCCGGCCCTTCTATGACCTTGCCATCTTCCAGAGGTGTGGTCCATTTGCCGCAGCCAATAGGGCAGCCAAAACAGGCATACTCATTGTTCCAGTTATGGTGCCGAAAGGAGTAGCCAGAAATTTCATCGGACTTTTCGAACTGTCCCTGCTGGAAATTGCGGGTGGGCAGTGCCCCCATCACGTTGATAACCTCCAGGATGTTAGCCGTCCCCTCCTTGCGGAGCATGCTAATCGGACCTGACATGCGCACCGCCCGGAAGGCCAACTGCAGGGCGCGCTCGTATTGCCTTTTATCGTGGACGCATACGCCCCCGCTGCCGCGCACGGCGATCGCTTTGAGATTCTTCGAACCCATCACCGCACCAACCCCACCGCGAGCCAAAGCCCGACTCTCATTGAAAATCCCGGCCAGGTTGCGTTGTGCTTCTCCGGGAGGGCCGATCACCAGAGATTGCCAATCGTGGCCCAATTCAGTTTGGATTTGTTTTGTAGCCGAGGAGATGGTCTTGCCCCATAGGTTTTCTGCTGGACGGATTTCCACCCGGGCGCCATCGATGACCAGCATGACCGGATTTTTGGTGGCTCCGGTTAAAACCAGGGCGTCATAACCCGCATATTTGAGCATGTTGCCCCAATAGCCGCCGCAGTAAGCATCGAAATAGGTGCCTGTGGCCGGGCTTTTGGTGGTCAGGCCGAAACGCCCCGCGGTGGGCGCAGTAGTGCCGGTCAGCGGACCGGTGTGAAAGATCATGAGGTTTTCCGGAGAGAGCGGATCCACGCCGGGGGATTGTTCGGTAT
>JBAPSY010000305.1:0-3120 GCA_049281855.1 Anaerolineales bacterium | reverse complement strand
CGGTTTTATCTTACCAGGATTGAAGGCAAACCCACGTCGATTGGCTTCTTCGAGAATGGCAGAAAGATATTGGTCCACAGCAGCGATTGGATCGGGTTGGGTTTTGAAGCGCAGCAGCTGTGGGTGATTACGGTAGCCTTTCGTCTCGCCCAGGAGGACTTTGCGGGCCAGCAGCCCTTCACGCCAGCAGGCAACCAGACCTTTGGCGTCCAAGTAGGATGGGTGAAGGCTCCACAAGCGCATTATCGATTCTCCCTAAGTGATTCGGGTGTCAAATGGTACCGCTGTCGGATGGAATCCGACGGCTAATTACGTCAAACCCGCGGTTTGGGTTCTCTGGGCAAGTGTCATTGCGAGTGCCCTGTGCTTTTCTGGGCACGAAGCAATGACAAAATGGCTTCAGATTTCTCCATTGGGCAAAGAGTGCCCTCACCTCAATCGCTCGCAAATAAAGCTCGCGATACTATCGAAAAAGATCGTTCTTGATGACAACAATTTTAGTACATCTCTTGAGCGTCGCGGGGGAGGTCACGGACGTGGCGGAGGTGGGCACTGACGCGCTCGTCGTCACCCAAAGGGTAGTCAAAGCCAAAATGTTCAGCTACAGGAATGACGATCCTACGGAAGAGATCGCTCATGGTGAACAATGCATCCCATGTGGCATCATAGTCGGCGTCGGAGTAGGTTTTGAGGAGCAGATCCCAAAGCTCTGGCTCAAGATACTTTTCCAGGTACTTCCCCATCTTTCCAGGAGACCTCTGGAAACCGGTGCGCATCCCCACATACCAGTCCAGCATTTTCATCAACTGCTCGCGCACGTAAAGAAGCATGTGCTTGGCATAGATGATCTCGTGCCGCCACAAGCCCTTGGCGACGTAAGGGGAAACCCACCAGAATTCGTTGGTGCAGTCAAAGAAGGATTTGGTAGTGGGTGGTTTGGGGAGGTAATCCGAGTCATTCGGGGGGTCGAACAGCGGGAGAATGCCATCCTTATCCAGGAGGGTCAGCGTGAGACTATCCTCTTCAAGTTGATCGAGCTTATTCACCGGGAAGAGGGATAGATCGATGCGGTTGCCATCCGCAAACTGCATCAGGTAGCCATAAGAATCCTTACTTTCGGAGGGCGGGTCGGACATGTCATCGGGTAGCTGCAGGATCATTAGCTCACCGAAGACTTTGATCCAGCCCGGGTCTGATAGAAAGGATTCCTTCTCAGTAACCACATAGATAACATCGTAGTCCTGAAAGAAATCCTTGGGGGCATTGGGGTTGAGGCGCGAGCCGTTCATGATGACAGCGCGCACACGCTCGTCATTACGGGCGGTGTTGATGATCAAATCAAGCATTTCACGTTCGCTGCGCATGGGACTCCGTTGAGGAACTTCCTCTACTGCGAAACTAGCACAGGTATGATGACCAACAGGTCATATCCGGCATGGAAAAGCACCGATCCCCAGATGCTGTCCGTCTTCAGCATGACATAGGCATTCACCAGCCCAAGTGCAAACACGATGACCGGGAAAATGAGCATCTGGATGGATGTGATATAGGTGGCAGCCGCGTGGGTCATGCCAAATACGAGGGCAGTGACAATGATAGAAGCCGTCATTCCGAGGACAGGTGTTAGTTTTTTAAGGGAGACACCCCGGAACCACAGCTCCTCCATCAGGGAATTGGCAAAGCAAAACAATAATATCCAGGGTATGGCAGTGACAATGGTACTCAGACTCACCCCAGAGGCGGTCAAGCCCTGGGTGGTGGGGGCATTGGCCTGGAGAACAACGATCACGATGAAAATAACAGTGAAGATGGCAAAGGAAATCAGGCCAAACTCGAGCCCCTGGCGGAGGTTGCCTTTCTTGAGGAAGAGCGACCCTAGGTCATCCCCAGACCACAAGGTGAGCAAAATGATCGCCACTATGATAGGCAATGCTTGGGAGAGCTTATCGATGGCGAGAAATCGCATGTCGTTTCCGGTTAAATGGAGAATTTTCCCGAGAAAATTACCCAACGACAGGTTGAGGGCATTAGCAAACGAGGCGATGAAGAGGGCGCTGGCAATTTTCGTGTAAATTTGTAAGCGCGGAACTCTCTGCGTGGCTACCGCCAGAAGCAACAGGAATAGGGTAAGCCCCCACTCGTAAAATAAGTTCTTATTGGTGAGGAAAAGCTTAAAAGTGTTACCGCCCAAAAAGAAGATCAGCAACCCGCCGATGAAGTAGAACAGGAAGGGGATATAGCGGGGTATCTTGCGCTCGGTTTGTTCGGTGATGGTTTGCATGGACGGGCCTCCCTACTCTAATGTTGGATTGTACGAAGTATGACCTTAATATTCTAGTAATCTTCAGGTATTGTATACTGCCGCCCACCGATAAGTCAAGTTGAACCCTCACCACCTTTTAAACGTCACCGGTCTTTCCATAACTGTGAGGTCGGTCAACCATACAGGCCGGAGTAAATGAGCAGGATGCCGATGGTATCGAGGATCCCATGGGCGAGGATGGGCAGCCATAGATTTCGCCTGGCAAGGAAGTAGAGGAGCCCAAGGACCAAGCTTGCCAGAGCGGTGTCCAACACGCCGGTGATGCCCTGGTAGGCGTGAGCGGTACCGAAGACAATGGAGTTCACGATCAAGGCAATGGCAATCCCCAAACGCTCCTTTCCCACAAGGTCAGTGAGGCGGTTGAGAAAGTAGCCGCGGAAGAACATCTCTTCGATGAAAGCAGCTTCCGTCCAGGAGATGACGAGGAAGACGATCAAGGCGGTCAGGTTACCGCGCAAGCCACTGAGTTGAGAGAGATCGATCGATTCGCCCGTCAGACGCTGGAGGAGGGGTGCAATGAGCAAGGTATCCAGTGCCTGGTAGCCAATCCCGACGAGAAGGGCAAAGCCGATGGTCTGCAGCCATTTGTCGGGGCGGCGGAGGCCGACATCCCGCCAGCGCATGTGACGGAGGTGCAGGGAGGCCCAGGCTAACAGGAAGAGGGGCAGGATGGGGAAGGAAAAAATGCCAAATGCGTAGATGGCGATGCCCGCCAGGACGAGGAGCATTTCGAGGATGAGCAGGAGAGTGGATTTCATGGGCTCACATGTTTGTCATTGCGGAACGTTTTTTGTCGA
>JBAPSY010000304.1:0-26440 GCA_049281855.1 Anaerolineales bacterium | reverse complement strand
CCAACTATATTTTAAAAATGAGTTGCATCCCCTAAAGTTGATTCCCTGGAACCAATATGGTTTCGATAAACCACTTCCGCACCGGTGATCAATCCCTTGTACGTGAAATCAACCTTTCGGTGATCATGAATCACCTGCGCACGAACGCCCCAATCTCACGGGCCGCACTGGCAGAAGCGACAGGTCTAAACAAGACCACGGTTTCCAGCCTGGTAAATGAATTGATCGAGCGCCAATTTGTGCAAGAAATTGGTCTCACATCACAAAACACTGGGCGCCCCGCCGTATTGCTGAAACTAAATCCGGCCGTGGGGTTTATCGTTAGCTGCGAAATTGGGGTGGATTTTATTTTAGTAATTTGCACGGACTTTTCCCCTAAGATCATTTGGCGTCACGAAGAACATATTGATCCAACTATTGGCCAGCGTGCGATCCTCGATCGCGCCCTAGCCATTTTGCATCAAGCGATTGAGGTAGGGTTCCCTGTATGTGGCACGCTCCTGGGGGTGGCAGTTGGAGTACACGGCTTGGTTGATCAAGCGACCGGGGCGTTGTTGTTTGCGCCCAACCTGGGGTGGAAAGATCTGCCAATACGAGCCATATTACAGGAGTCATTTAATGCACCCTTGTTTGTGGACAACGAGGCCAATATAGCCGCCCTGGGTGAGCACTACTTTGGTGCAGCGCAGGGTTATGATGAGGTAGTGTATATAAGTGCCACTGGAGTTGGCTTAGGCGGCGGGATTGTGCATGGCGGTCGTGTGTTCAGCGGGGTGACCGGTGTTGGCGCTGAGTTCGGCCACATGACAATGGATCCTGATGGAGAAATCTGTAAGTGTGGCAACCAGGGTTGCTGGGAGACCCAAGTGAGCCAGCAGGCGCTTTTTCGTCACGTATGGAGACGTGTTGACCAGGGTGAGGTTAGCAGGCTGTCTGAAATGACCGGCGGCAGGCGGGCTTCTTTGACAGTACCATTAATTGTAGAGGCGGCTCGCGCTGGTGACACTGTGGCCCTGGATGCATTGAAGATCATTGGACGTCATCTTGGAATTGGCATTGCCTCCCTGGTGAATGCACTGAATCCTGAACTGGTCGTTCTTGGCGGAACCCTCAGCCTGGCGGGAGAATTCCTGATGCCTGTCATTCAAAGGGAAGTGGAGCAGCGCGCATTGAAATGGAATCGTGAAGCCATGCGATTGGTGTTAGCCAAGCACGGTTTTGATGCCTGCGTGATGGGTGGCGTGGCGGCAGTCTATCAGGCGATCCTGGCACAACCGGATATTGTGGGCGCGCTTGTTGCATGAACCAATTTCTTCTTTTATGCGACCCATGCGATGGCCATAGCAACGAATCCAAAAAGTAGATGGTATCCCTTAGGAGGTGGACGACAAAATATAAACCAACGAATTACCCATGCTTATTTTGAATCCCTAACATAATTCAAGAAGGAGAAAAAATAATGTTTAAGAAATATGTCTTTGCAATGACGATCATCCTGGCTCTAGTTCTTTCAGCCTGCGGCCCTGCAGCAACATCCCAACCGCCCGCCGTTGAGCCAACGAATCCCCCCGTTGTTGAACCAACGAAACCCCCTGTCGTTGAACCAACGACTCCCCCCGCTGTACCAGCCGTCAAAGAATTAACCATCCTGTGGGCGCAGTGGTCCCCGGCCGACTACCTGCAACAGATCGGCGCTTTGTACGAGCAAGAAACCGGCATTAAAGTGACCGTGGTGCAGGAACCATGGGGCTCCTTTGGTGACCGCTTCAATGTTGCCATGGCTGCTGGCGGTACCGAGTGGGACATGGTTGTTGGAGACAGCCAGTGGATTGGCCAGGGCGCAACCGCAGGATACTACGTTGACCTGACCGACTACATGAAAGCCAACGGGATCGACAAGTCCGTCACCCCCGCCACGCTGCAATACTACGGCGAATATCCCTCCGGGTCTGGTAAATATTACGCGTACCCGACCGAAGGCGATGCTGATGGCTGGGCTTATCGCAAGGACCTCTTCGAGGACCCTGCCAATATGGCTGCCTTCAAAACCGAATATGGGTATGATCTGGCAGTACCCACCACCTGGGCTCAGTTGATGGACATTGCCAAGTTCTTCACCAAAGCGGATAAAAGTATGAACGGTGTGGCGATTTACACCCAGAAGGACTATGATGCCATTACGATGGGTTTTGAGAACGTCATGTTCTCTTATGGCGCCAAGTGGCAGAACCCGGACAATACCGTCGAAGGTGTGGTCAACTCACAAGAATCCATCGATGCTTTGCAGTATTATCGCGACCTGTATGATTGCTGCCAGGCACCCGGCCTGAATAACGCCTTCTACACGGAGACCAATGACGCCTTCATCGGTGGTCAGGTGGCCATGACCATGAACTACTTCGCCTTCTTCCCAGCGCTGGCCAACCCGAGCACCAACCCATACGCCGATGTCACCGGTTTCTTCGCTAATCCCGCTGGTCCCACCGGAGTTCGCAAGGCTGCCCTCGGAGGCCAGGGTTTGAGCGTCATATCCTTCGTCAGCTCGGAACGCCAGCAGGCCGCCCTTGATTTCATCAAGTGGTTCGCACAAGAGGACATCCAGGCACAATGGGCTGCTCTTGGCGGTTATAGCTGTAATAGCAACGTCCTCAAGACCGATGCGTTCATGACGGCGGCTCCATACAACCCGGCTTTTTCCGAGACCATGACCTTCGTCATGGACTTCTGGAACATCCCAACCTACGCTGCGCTGCTTACACCCTCGCAGAATTACCTGAGCGCCTTTGTTGTTGGAGGAGAGGGCACGGCTAAAGAGGCTCTGGATAATATAGCCGCGGAGCAGACGACTGCATTGAAGTCTGATGGCGTTATTCCGTAAGTCAGCACTCTGCTGGAGTATCTTTCTCTCCTAGTATTTACAATGGGGAGACGGCTTTTGCCGCCTCCCCATCCTAAGCCGCCAAGAAAGAGGCAGGATTATGTCCACTAGTGTAACTCAATTTAGAGGTGCAAGCATCAAAATTCGCCAGCGCCATCTTAGTAATCGGGCGATCGTTAACCTGTTCATCTGGCCGACGCTGCTGCTCCTGATCTTGATGAACGTCTTCCCGTTGTTTTACAGCCTGTATCTTGGCTTCACCAATTACTCCGCAATTGCACAAAAGGCACCGTTATGGGTCGCCTTCCAAAACTTTAATAATATCCTGAATGATAAGAATTTATGGCAATATTTCGCCACCACAGGGCGTTATGCCTTGATGTCGGTCAGCATGCAGGTTCTGGTGGGTTTTGGCCTGGCAATGCTGGTGCGTGAAAAATTCAAGGGCGGCGGTATCCTGACCACGCTGATCCTGATCCCGATGATGATCTCACCGGTGGTGGTCGGTTTATTCTGGAAACTGATGTATAACCCTACCTTCGGTTTCTTTAATGCCCTACTTGGCTTCAGTGACCCATCTAGATCCCCCGATTGGCTGGCAAGCCGTTTTGCCGGTCATCCGATGCCTGGCCTGGCACTTATTGCCGTGGTGATCGTGGATGTATGGATGTGGGCGCCGTTTGTGATGCTGCTGGTGCTCTCGGGTTTGAAGGCGATTCCCGACTACCTATACGAAGCCGCAGCGGTTGACCGGGCAAGTTCGTGGTTCCAATTCTGGCGCATCACCTTGCCGCAGGTTGCGCCGTTATTATTGATTGCGGTCCTGTTTCGAACCATCGAGGCATTTAAATCGTTTGACTTGGTGATGGGCATGACCGGTGGCGGACCTGGTGTCCAGACTGAGCTAATTTCAGTCGACCTCTACCGGATAGCTTTCTTGGGACAATTCCGCACTGGTTATGGAAGTGCGTTGGCATACATAATTCTGATCATCATCATTGCAATTAGCAACCTGTATATCAAGTACCTCAATCAAAGCAAAGGGGAGGGTTAACTCATGGCTTCCTTTGAAGAAACTGGACCCCGAACACCGGTTGTCGAACCAACTCGTGTTGACAGGGTGCACCCGCGTGCCAAATGGGGAAAAACCATCCGGGTGATTCTTACCGTGATCGTGACCTTCATCATGATCATCCCTGTCTTGGTGATGATCATGACTGCTTTCAAGTCCCGCGCGGATATCGTCACTCCACCCCCCAAGGTGTTCTTTAGTCCTACTCTGGAGGGATTCCTTTACCTGTTTACAGACCGTTCTATCCTAAATACTTCCAACCTGGCAGCTGAGCGAGCCAATCCTGGGGATCTAAATTACTGGCAAAAACTCGCACTCAGCGTCGGGCAAAAAATCAATGGACCCAGTGACTACGTGGGCCGCTTGAAGAACTCGGTGATCATCGCCGGAACTTCGACGATCCTTTCGGTGATTCTGGGGCTGTTTGCCGCCTATGCTTTCAGTCGCTTTAAAATTGCAGGAAAAGACGACCTGTTATTCTTTATTCTTAGCACCCGCATGCTGCCGGGGGTGGTTGTGACCATTCCACTTTTCCTATTGTATAAACTATTGGGGTGGAATGACACTCATATCGGGATGATTATTCTCTATACCGTTTTTAACCTATCGTTTTCGGTCTGGTTACTCAAAGGTTTCATTGATGAGATCCCGGTCGAGTACGAAGAGG
Source organism: Anaerolineales bacterium (assembly GCA_049281855.1). GTDB lineage: Bacteria > Chloroflexota > Anaerolineae > Anaerolineales > UBA4823 > FEB-25. The sequence continues at coordinate 21,823 of JBAPSY010000304.1, read as the reverse complement.
CTGCCCTGGTGGACGGCTATACCCGCCTACAGGCCTTCTTCAAGATTGTCCTGCCCCAGGCCGTGAACGGTATCGCCGCAACGACGGTCTTTTGCCTGATCTTTGCCTGGAATGAGTATGCCTTTGCTCTCATGCTAACCAGTGAGAAAGCTCGCACTGCTCCGCCCAGTATCGCCACTATGCTTGGAAGCGGAGGTTTGGAATGGTCGGCAATTGCCGCCGGCAGCCTGGGCTTCCTCATCCCTGTGGTAATTGTCACATTTACGCTGCGGGATTACTTACTGCGCGGCGTCACCTTCGGGGCAGTCCGCAAGTAAATAATCCGTATAAGATGGGAAACGATTATGGCCACGATTGAACTCCGGCAAGTCGAAAAGAAATTTGGCGATCTCCATGCGGTCAAACCGCTGGATCTAACCATCCGTGATGGGGAATTTATCGTCCTGCTTGGCCCATCTGGGTGTGGTAAGACCACCACCTTACGCATGATCTCCGGGCTGGAGACAGTCTCTGGTGGAACGATTTGGCTGGATGGACGCAATGTAACCTGGTTGCATCCCAGCGAGCGGGATATTGCCTTTGTTTTTCAATTCTATGCGCTTTACCCACACTTGACAGCCTGGAGAAACATCGCTTTTCCTCTCCAGGCGCAAGGAGAATCGCGCGAGACGGTAGAAAAGCGCGTCGACGAGGTTGTTAAATTACTTCAGATCGAGCATGTGCTCAAGGCACACCCAGGTCAGTTAAGTGGCGGGGATCAACAGCGCGTGGCTCTGGCGCGCGCTCTGGTACGCCGCCCGGCGGCCTTCTTAATGGATGAGCCCCTGGGAGCCCTAGACGCAGACTTCCGCGAGACAATGCGATCTGAGATTAAACGCCTGCATGTTCTTCAACATGCCACTACGGTGTACGTTACCCATGACCAAATTGAGGCCATGGCAATGGGTGACCGCATCGTAGTCATGTCCGAAGCAACAATCCAGCAAATTGGCACGCCTGCTGAAGTCTACAACGATCCATCCAACCTGTTTGTCGCAAGATTTATTGGTAGCCCAGGGATGAACCTTATCACAGGAAAATACGCCGATGGGGTTGTTCAGATGGCAGGCCTGGACAATCGATATGCTGTGTCGCATGAATGGCAAAACGTGTTGAAAACAAGGCTGAATAACGGGCCTGAGATCGTCATTGGTTTTCGCCCTGAGTCTGCTCAGATCAATGATCGTGGGGAACTGGTTGGAAAAGTTTATGCCAGCGAAATGCAGGGTTCATCCGCTGTTCTCCACCTGACGATTAATGAGAAGGATATTATCCATATCCGCACGGATCGTTTGATCCCTTATCCCATTGATACCTTGGTTCATTTTGACATTAACCCCCATATGGTACGCTTCTTCGATGCCAAGACAGAAATGGCCTTCAAACCAGAGGTGAGCCAATGAGTCACGTAGATCTTCAGCACATCAGTAAAAACTTTCCAGGTGTAAAAGCGCTGGACGATATTTCCTTTGATGTCAAAGATGGGGAATTCTTTGTGTTGTTGGGCCCCACCGGCGCGGGAAAAACGACCACATTGCGGGCGATCGCAGGTTTGGAACACCAGGATGCGGGTTCTATCCTCTTTGATGGTGAGGCAATAGATAACCTGACGCCCTCTGATCGCGATGTTGCCCTCGTGTTCCAGCAATACTCGCTCTATCCAACCATGTCCGTTTATGACAACCTGGCTTTTCCCCTGCGTTCACCTTTGCGGCGTACCTCTGCAGAGGAAATCCGGAAAAAAGTGGAAGAAACTGCCGAGAAGTTACGCATTTCTCACCTGCTTAAACGCAAGACCGCCCATCTCTCGGGTGGCGAAATGCAGCGTGTCTCCATCGGACGGGCTATCGTTCGCTCGCCGCGCATTTTCCTGATGGACGAACCACTTTCCAACCTGGATGCGAAGTTGCGTGAAGCTTTACGGATCGAATTACAACATTTGCAGAAGACCCAAGGCAGCACCACGCTGTTTGTGACTCATGATCAGATCGAAGCGCTGACCATGGCTGATCGCATTGCTGTTTTGAACGAGGGGCGGATCATCCAGATTGGCACACCTGAGGATATCTACGACCAGCCAGCTTCGACTTTTGTTGCTCAATTGGTTGGCTCACCCCGCATCAATCTATATAAATCTCGGTTAGAAGACAATATTGTTTCCATTACCGAAAGTGATGTGCATATGCCGGGTCCACTTGGGAGCAAGCTGCCTTCAGACTTCCTGATAGGTATCCGCCCCGAGGATGTCAAGCCTGATCCGAACGGTAAATATACCGGTCAACTTGTACTGGCTGAACCACTTGGTGTTGAAACGATCCTCCACATTCAATCACAACAGCGCACCTTGTTGAGCCTTGTGCCGGGAATAACATCGTTCCATCTTGGTGATGTAATTAAATTTAAAGTTGCATCTGAACATATCCACTATTTTGGGCTGAATGGAGACCGCCTTCAGCCCTAATCTCAGGAAGGAGAATTTACTATGAAATTCGGTGTAAATACCTGGGTTTGGACTGCTCCATTGACCACGGAGGAATTGGAAGTTTTAGCGCCCAAGATCGCCAAAATGGGATTTGACCATATTGAGGTTCCCATCGACGATCCGAAAACACTAGATTTTAAGAAATGCGGCGAGATCATCAAGAAGGCGGGAATCACCAGCATCAGTTTCTGCGCTGCGATGGGTCCCGACCGCGATTTGATCGACCCAGATCCAAAAGTTCGCCAGAGCGGAGTTGATTATTTAAAGGCCAGTATTGATGGACTTGAACTGGTCGGGGGAAAGAATCTCGTTGGACCATTTTACTCCGCAGTGGGGCGCACCTGGCAGCAATCAGCTGAAGAACGGGAACACGACATGAAGATCCTGGTTGAAATATTAAAGGATCTTTCGGATTATGCCGAAAAGAAAGGTGTGGTACTGGGGCTGGAACCACTCAACCGTTTTGAGACCAGCTTTATTAACACAGCCGATCAAGCCATCGAGTTGGTTGATCGGGTGAATCACCCGGCTTGCAAGATCATGCTGGATACCTTCCACATGAATATTGAAGAGAATTCAATGGGTGATGCCATTCGTAAGGTCGGGCCGCGCCTGGTCCAGGTCCATAGCAACGAGAATAACCGTGGCACTCCTGGCGCCGGACATGTGCCCTGGAAAGAAGTAGCCCAAGCGTTGAAAGATATCAAATTCGACGGCGTGCTGGTCATTGAATCTTTCACAAGCAAGGTAAAAAGCATTGCCCGTGCAGCAGCAATTTGGCGGCCCTTAGCTTCGTCTCAGGATGCATTGGCTGCGGATGGTGTGGTTTTCCTGCATGCGTTAATGAAGTCGCCAGCCTTAATTTGAATATACGGAGGCAATATGTTCAAAAAGTTGAATATTGCGATTGTAGGCTTGGGATTTGGGGCAGAATTCATCCCCATTTACCAGCGCCATCCAAGTGCAAATATGTACGCGATTTGCCAACGCAATGAGGAAAAGCTGAACCAGATCGGTGACGCATTTGGCATTAAGGCGCGTTTCACGAGTTTCGACAAACTCATCCAGGATCCAAGCGTAGATGTGGTTCATATCAACTCTCCCATCCACGAGCATGCCCGAATGAGTGTCGCAGCCCTAAAAGCTGGTAAACATGTAGCCTGTACGGTGCCCATGGCAACTTCGGTGGATGAGTGCTGGCAGATCATTGAAGCACAGAAAGCTTCCGGCAAGAAGTACATGATGATGGAGACAGTCATCTATTCACGCGAATATTTGTTTGTTAAAGAGTTGCGTGATACCGGAAAGTTGGGCAAAATCCAGTTCTTGCGTGCAGCTCATCAGCAGAATATGTACGGTTGGCCGGGATATTGGGAAGGCCTTCCGCCAATGCATTATGCCACCCACGTGGTAAGTCCTTGTCTGGCAATGGGTGCTGCGATGGCGGAGTATGTTTCCTGCTTTGGGTCAGGGAAGATTGCTGATCCTCTCATTCAAAAATACGGATCTCCTTTTGCCGTGGAGACAGCCCATATCAAGCTTAAAGGATCGGACCTTTCCGCTGAAGTCACCAGGTCATTATTTGATGTTGCCCGCCAATATATTGAGAGCTTCGATGTATATGGCAGCGAAATGAGTTTCGAGTGGCAACTGGTTTCCAATGAAGAACCCGTTGTTCACCTTGGAGGTGAAGAGGCTAAACACGCCGGGATAAAGGATTACGCCCATCTTCTTCCAGAAGGGATCCGTGAATTCACCACCAAGTGCGTTTACGACATGGCCGAGAACAAACACCTTTCCTTCATTCAAGGCTCTGGACATGGCGGTTCACATCCGCATCTGGCGAATGAGTTCCTTTCAGCCATCGTGGAAGACCGCGAGCCATTCCCGAATGTGTTTGAATCCGCAAACTGGACTTCAGTCGGTATCCTGGCACATGAATCAGCCATGGCTGGTGGAAAACTGATCCAATTGCCTGACTATAAATAACCAATTACAAAAAGGAGAAAAACAAATGAGCAAACCGATCACCCTCTTTACCGGCCAATGGGCAGACCTGACATTGGACGATGTGGCTAAAAAAGCGAGCGCTTGGGGCTTCGATGGTCTGGAATTAGCTTGCTGGGGAGACCACTTTGAAGTGGATAAAGCTATGGCAAGTGATGGCTATATTAAAAGCCGCTGGGATATCCTCAACAAGTACAACCTGAAGTGCTTTGCCATCAGCACGCATCTGGTTGGTCAGTGTGTGGCTGATGACCCTATTGACGAACGACACAAACGCGTCCTCTCGCCTCGTCTTTGGGGTGATGGCAACCCTGAAGGTGTCCGCCAGCGCTGTGCTGAAGAGTTGAAGAATACCGCCATTGCCGCCAAGAAATTTGGCGTGAGCGTTGTCAACGGTTTCACCGGTAGTTCGGTGTGGAAAAACTTGTATTTCTTCCCCCCAACGAATCAAGATGATATCAATAAGGGCTACGTAGATTTCGCAGCTCGCTGGAAACCGATCATGGATGTTTTCACTAAGAATGGAATCAAGTTCGGTCTGGAGGTTCACCCGACTGAAATCGCCTACGACCTCGTTACTGCCAGGCGGACCCTGGATGCCATTGGCAACCATCCTGCCTTTGGATTCAATTTCGACCCAAGTCACTTCATCCACCAGTTCATTAACCCAGTCGAGTTCGTCAACGATTTTGGCGACCGCATCTGGCATGTCCACGTGAAGGACTCGCGTTTGCAGCTTAGTGGTCGCAACAGCATCCTGTCCTCTCATCTGGATTTCGGCGATAGCCGCCGAGGCTGGGATTTCGTCTCACCAGGCCGGGGCGATGTCAAGTGGGACCAAATTGTGCGTGCTCTCAACCGCATTGGTTACAAAGGTCCGCTCTCCATTGAGTGGGAAGATAGTGGCATGGATCGCGAATGGGGCGCTCCTGAAGCGTTGCAGATGATCCGCAAGCAGGACTTCACCCCCTCTTCTGTCGCTTTCGACGCTGCTTTTGCAGCCAAGAAATAAGGAGGTTATCATGACTGAGGAAACTGGTTTCACCACGATGGCCGCAGCCAAGGCCAAGGGCGAGATCCCGGAGATCGGGGTTGGTATGCTCGGTTATTCCTTCATGGGTAAAGCGCACACCAACGCTTATAAAAAGATCCCCTACATGATGTATCCCCCGCCGGCAATTCCCCGCCTTGACGTGATCTGTGGCTTGGGCAAGGAAGCTGTTGCAGAAGCAGTCAAGCGCTATGGCTTCCGCGAAGGCTGCCCTGATGATTGGAAGGGCATGTTGGATGGCTGTGCCAAAGACATTGACCTGTTCGACAATTGTGGCCCCAATAACATTCACATGGATCCGACCATCTATGCCATGAAGCTGGGCAAGCATGTCCTGTGTGAAAAACCGATCGCCCGCACCGCCGAAGAAGCCAAGCAGATGGTCGAGGTTGCCAAAACGACCGTTGTAAAGAATATGGTGGGCTTCAATTACCGTTTTGCCCCAGCTATCCGGCAGATCCGTTACCTGATCGATGACGGTGCATTGGGTAAGATTTATCACTGGCGGGGGGTTTACCTCCAGGAATGGATCCTCCCGCACTATAACACGCCCAAGATCTGGCGACTGGATAAGTCAGTTGCCGGTAGCGGAGCATTGGGGGACCTGGGTGCACATATTATTGATCTGGCTCACTATCTGGTCGGCGGTGTCAAAACAGTCTCTGCGATGGCGAAAACCTTCATCACTGAACGCCCCCTGCCCGACAATCCCAGCAAGATGGGCACAGTTGATGTGGACGATGCCTTTGTGTCCATTTGCGAGTTTGAGAACGGCGCCCTGGGCACATTCGAGGCAACTCGTTTCGCACTGGGTCGCAAGAATTTCAACAGCTTCGAGATCAACGGCGAAAAAGCCAGTGTTCGTTTTAACCTGGAGCGCTTCAACGAATTCGACATCTTCTACCGGGATCATACGCCGAAGGAGACCAGCGGTTGGACCAATGTTTTGGTTACCGAGGGCTACCATCCCTGGTGGCCGAACTGGTGGCCGCATGGGCATATCATCGGTTGGGAACACACTTTTATACACGAGATCACGCACCTGCTGGACTGCATCGTCAACAAGAAGGATGTTGGTCCACACGGTGCAACTTTCGAAGATGGATACCGTGCGGCAGTTATCTGTGATGCCATATTGAAATCGGCAGAAATTAAAAAACAGGTCGATATTAAATACTAGATTTTCATATCCAGGGGCGAGACAAAGCCTACCTCGCCCCACATTCTCTATTTGATGATTTTTGGAGTAATTATGGAGAAACATCATCTTCGTATACCGGTTGGTCTCTTCATTGCGATCGTTGTGACATTGATTCTCGGTTTGGTTGCCCGCCCTGTAATCAATGCATTGACCACGGAAAAACAAAGAGCCACGAATGTGCTTCTTTCAGCAATTCCTTTCATCCTCATTTTTGTTGCCATTCTGCTGGCTTTCATTTCTCTGATAAAAATGTCGGCCAGCGTACTCAACGACAACATCTCACCGCGTATTTATCGTGTCGTTGAGACGGTCCTTATTGTGGGTATTGTCCTGGGCATATTTGGTATGTTCCAACCATGGCTGATAATTTTCTATAAATTTGGATTCATTGTTCTGCTTGTGTCCACACTGGGTTTCATTTGGTGGAGCCACATAAAGCCAAAGGAAGAACGCCGCCAGGAAGATACGGGCAGCTCATCCAGCCAAGATATGAAGACAACTGAACCATAAGGCAAAGAACCATCCCGTTAATTGTTCTCTTCTTCCCGAGTCTCTCCATATTTTCTGCTTACTTTGAAAGGGTCTTTTATGTCTGAACTCTATCAACCCAAGCCTGATCATAAATTCACCTTCGGTTTGTGGACTGTTGGCTCTATTGGTCGCGATCCATTTGGGGCTCCGGTGCGCAAGCCGAAATCACCGGTCGAACTGGTCCATCTGCTGGCGGAAGTCGGCGCTTACGGTGTAAATTTCCATGACAACGATCTTGTCCCGATTGATGCAACCCCCGCCGAACGCGATCACCTCGTAAAGGATTTCAAAAAAGCCCTAAAGGAAACAGGTCTGGTTGTCCCGATGGCGACAACGAACTTGTTTAATGATCCTGCCTTTAAAGATGGGGCTTTCACCTCCAATGACCCTCGCGTGCGGGCATATGCTTTGCAAAAAACCATGAATGCCATGGATCTCGGTGTCGAGTTGGGTGCCAAGATATACGTCTTCTGGGGTGGGCGTGAAGGTACGGAGACTGATGCATCCAAAGACCCGATCACCGCTATCAAGCGCACCCGCGAGGCGATGAATTTCCTGTGTGAATATGCCATCCATCAGGGCTACGATCTGAAATTTGCCCTGGAGGCCAAGCCCAACGAGCCGCGCGGTGATATGTATAATGCTACCACCGGACATATGCTGGCCTTCATTGTAACCTTGGATCACCCCGAAATGGTGGGTGTCAACCCCGAGGTTGCCCACGAGCAGATGGCGGGGTTAAATTTTACTCATGCAGTTGCCCAAGCCCTGGAAGCGGGTAAGCTTTTTCACATTGATCTCAATGATCAAGCCTTCGGGCGTTACGATCAGGATTTCCGCTTTGGGGCGGTCAATCTGAAGAGCGCTTTCTTCCTGGTTAAGTTGTTGGAGGAACGCGGTTACCAGGGAAGCCGCTCTTTCGACGCCCATGCTTACCGTACTGAGGATTACGAAGGCGTAAAAGATTTCGCTCGCGGCTGCATGCGGACATACCTGATCCTCAAAGAAAAGGCCAGACAATGGAAGCAGGACAAAGAAATCCAGGCTCTACTGGCTGAGATCAACTCCGATCGAGAGAAAGTCTCGCCTCTGCTGGGTGTGTATAGTTCGGTGAGAGCAACCACCCTTAAAGCCAGGATCTTTGACCGGGAGGCACTGGGAGCCCGTGGCCTGTCATACGAGCATCTTGACCAATTGACTGTGGAGTTATTGCTTGGGGTGCGATAAGCACCTTGTTTCACCAGTCATGCCTCACGTTTTCCTCGTCACTGGCACCTGGAACTTGAACCATGAAACTCTTTCTAGGCCTTGATATCTCTACTACCGGCGCCAAGGCGCTTTTGATCGACGAGAGGGGAGGCGTCGTCAGCAGCGCAACTACGCCTTTGACTCTATCTACGCCACACCCGCTCTGGTCGGAACAAGATCCGCGCGAATGGTGGTTCGGCATCGCCAAAAGCATCCGTCAGGCGCTTGATCTGGCAAATGTGTCGGGTTCTGCTGTGACTGCCATCGGCCTGACAGGTCAGATGCACGGCTTGGTTTTACTCGATGAGCTGGGTGAAGTCTTGCGTCCAGCTATTCTGTGGAACGACCAGCGCACAGGCGCCCAATGCGACGAGATGCGCACCCGCCTGGGCAAAGAACACCTGATCCAAATTACTGGTAATGATGCCCTGCCTGGCTTCACCGCCCCCAAAATCCTGTGGGTACAACAAAACGAACCGGATATATATGCCAAGACTCGGCACATCCTGCTGCCCAAAGATTACATTCGCTACCGGCTGATCGGCGAGTATGCCATGGACAAAGCCGATGGCTCCGGAACCATTCTTTTTGATCTAAAAACCCGCAATTGGTCTCCTGAAGTATTATCCGCCCTTGAAATCCCAGCCAATTGGCTGCCGCCTACTTTTGAAGGTCCCGAAGTGACCGGCTGTGTCAGCGCATTGGCAGCAACCGAAACCGGTCTCGCGCAGGGTACTCCTGTCGTTGGAGGTAGCGGTGACTGTGCCGCCCAGGCGGTCGGCGTAGGCGCAGTGCAATCCGGCATTATAGCACTCACGCTAGGCACTTCCGGTGTGGTGTTCGCTTCCACTGAATCGCCTTTAGTTGAGCCGGAAGGCCGCCTACATGCCTTTTGCCATGCTGTCCCCGATCGCTGGCATTTCATGGGTGTCATGCTCAGCGCTGCGGGCAGCCTGCAATGGTACCGCGACACCCTGGCCCCCGGTGTAAGCTTCGATACCTTGGTTAATGAGGCAGGCGATATTAAAGTGGGCAGCGAAGGATTGTTTTTTCTGCCCTATCTGACCGGTGAACGTACACCCTACCCCGATCCCCTTGTGCGAGCCGCCTGGGTCGGTCTGACAATACGCCATACTCGGGCGCACATGACGCGTGCTGTGTTGGAAGGTGTAGCCTTTGGGATTAAAGACAGCTTCAGGCTGATTTTACAGTCCGGGTTGGGATCGATAAAGCAGGTGCGCATATCAGGCGGTGGCGCTAAAAGCAAACTTTGGCGGCAGATCATGGCAGATGTGTTGGGTGTTGAGTTGGTGACGGTCAACACCACTGAGGGCGCGGCCTACGGCGCCGCGTTACTGGCCGGGGTTGGCGCAGGTTTCTATGAGAATGTTCCTGCCGCATGTGAGGCCACCATCCAGATCACTGGCCGCACAAGTCCCACACAGGCATCCCGTGCATATCAGGATACCTATCCTCATTACTGTGCCCTGTATCCTGCCCTGGCGCCAGAATATAAAGCAATGGCCGATTTGGAAAAAAAGTCTGCTGGTTTCGAATCATGAAAGCATTTACTGGACTATCGACTATCAGAAAGGAGCGCAATTCATACAAACAATTGATCATACCAATTAAAACTCTGTGAAAAAATGACGAGAGACAAGCCCATCATTTGTATAGGTATACTCGTAGCCGATGTTGTCGGGCGGCCTTTGAGAGCCGTTCCAGATCCGGGCAGGCTGGTATTGGTGGATGAAATGAGCTTGCATACCGGTGGTTGTGCGATCAATACTGCCACTGCGCTGGCGCGGCTCGGGCTGCCAGTGGAAGTGGTTGGAAAGATCGGTTTGGATCCGTTCGGTGACTTTGTGCTCAACGCCCTGATGGAGCGCGGTATCGGGTTCAGGGGCATTAAGCGTGATAAGGAAGCGGGTACCTCAGCCACGATGGTAATGGTTGCACCCGATGGGGAACGGCGTTTTGTGCACTACATCGGAGCCAATGCCCACCTGACTCTGGATGATATTGATCTCTCGATGGTGGATGCAGGTTCAATTCTACACATTGCCGGATCGTTGGTCATGCCCGGCATTGATGGTCAACCGACGGCAGAATTGCTGCGTCATGCCCGCCTCGCGGGTGTAACCACCTTTCTTGATACAGTCTGGGATGACACCGGGCGCTGGATGGATATTTTGGCACCTTGTCTTCCTTATATTGATTACTTCGTTCCCAGTTTGCCTGAAGGCCAGGCTTTGACTGGCTTGAATAACCCCAAGGATATCGCAAGCGCCTTGCTGGAGCGTGGTGTAAAGACGGTGGGTCTTAAAATGGGTGTGGATGGCTGCCTGGTGATGACTGGCGATGGACAGGCCAATCACCTCCCAGCCTTCCAGGTCGATGTGGTGGATGCCACCGGGGCAGGGGATGCCTTTGCCGCCGGCTTCATCGCCGGGGTGTGGCAGGGTTGGCCGCTGGAGCAGACCGCGCGATTTGCCAATGCAGTTGGTGCCCTATGCGTGACCGGTCTCGGCGCTACAGGTGGTGTACGTTCGCTTCCTGAAACATTAACATTCTTGGAGAGTGCACTGCCAAGGTCCTAAGTAACTTGTGCGGTGTCTTTCTAGACCGATTGAGTTCATCTTTCAGTTCCGGGTTGTCCGGATTAGGAGATCATATGGAAAAATTTGGATATCGCTTCTCTTTTGGACCATGGAACATCCATGAGGGCGCTGACCCTTTTGGGCCGACTGTGCGGTCTGCTGTTCCTTTTGAAAAAAAGGTGGAAATCCTCAAAGGATTGGGCTACGACGCCATGCAATTTCATGACGACGATGTTGTGCCCGACCTTGACAAATTATCCCCGCCGGAGATCAGTAAGCAGGCTCAGGCAATACGCGCCAAACTGACAGAACATGGGCTGGTCGCAGAGTTTGTCGCGCCCCGCTTGTGGGAATCCCCGATGACTGTGGACGGCGCTTATACAGCCAACGATCCCAAGATGCGACAGTATGCCATCGATCGTTCCAAAAAGGCTGTTGACATCGCTCGCGAGTTGGGTTGTAATTTGATGGTTCTCTGGCTGGCGCGCGAAGGCACTTACATGCGCGAATCTAAAGACGCGGTGCGCGCCACCCATCAATTGCTTGAAGCCGTGAATGCTCTGCTGGCCTACGATCAAGACCTGCGCATTGCCATCGAGACCAAGCCCAACGAACCGATGGATTTGGCCTATCTTCCCACCATCGGTCACGCCCTGGCCCTTGGCGCGCAGTCTGACGATCCAGCACGCGTCGGCTGCCTGGTCGAGTCAGCCCATGCCATCCTGGCTGGTCTGGATCCGTCCGATGAGATGGCTTTTGGCTTGGCATTTGATAAGTTGTGGGGTGTCCACCTGAACGACCAGAATGGTCTGAAGTTCGACCAGGATCGTTCCTTTGGTTCAGTGGACCTGCGGCGGGCATTTAACGAGGTGCGCGTGCTGGACGGCAACCGCTTCTACGAGAAGGGCATGATCGGCATGGACGTGAAGGCCATCCGCACGCAACCGTCTGAATTCGCCACCAAGCACCTGAGTAATAGTCTGAAAACTTTCCTGCGCCTGGTTGAAATTGTGCGCTCCCTGGACCAGGCGAAGATTAAAGAACTAATCTCTGCCCGAGATTATGAAGAACTTGACTGGTTCATCCTCAACAGCCTGATTGGCAAGCAATGACCATGGAGAATAACCTATTCCTTGTAGAAATGATCCGCAGTGAACTGAGCGAGATCGTCGGCCCTGACTTTGTGTCGGTTGAAGAAAGCGATAAGTTCATTTACTCCACCGACTGGGCATGGATGCCACAAATGTGGTTGGATCGTGGCATGCGGCTCAGACCCCCGGATTACATTGTCCATCCGGGTTCGGCTGAAGAGATCTCTGAGATTTTGGAGGTTGCCAACAAATATCGCATCCCTGTCATCCCCTGGGGAGGCGGATCAGGCACGCAAGGAGCCGCACTGCCCATCTTTGGCGGCATCCTGATCGACATGAAACGGATGAATAAGATCATTACCATTGATGAGAAATCACTGACAGTGACAGCCCAGGCAGGCATTATCATCGCCCAACTCGAATGGGCACTGAACGAAAAGGGCTTCATGCTGCCCCACTACGCGGCTTCCAGCAACTGTGCCACCTTGGGTGGGGCACTGGCTCCGCGTGGCACCGGCACCCTCAGCACCAAGTACGGAAAGGCTGAGGATATGGTTCTCAGCATGCAGGTCGTGCTGCCGACCGGCGAGATCATTCGTACGCCGCCAGTCCCAAAGCACGCCGCTGGCCCGGATTGGTTCCGCCTCTTCCTGGGTGCGGAAGGTAATTTTGGTATCATCACCGAAGCCACCATGCAGCTCGACTATTTGCCTGAAGCACGCCTGATGCGGGCTGTCTTGTTTGATGACCTGGATAAGGCGCTGGAAGTTGGGCGTCTCATCATGACCCACCGCCTCAATCCGCTTGTCATCCGTTTGTATGACCGCGAATCTACCAGCTCGCAAGTCAAGAAGGTGCTGGGTTACGAGTACGATGGCGCCTATATGGTGATGGGTTTCGATGGTGACCCAGAAATTGCTGCCCTGCAAGAGAAGAAAGCTCTGGAGTATTGCAAGGATCTGGGCGGTCGCGACCTAGGCCGCGATCCGGGTGAAGCTTGGTGGGAGCACCGTTACGATTTCTATTATCCGCCCAAGAGCCTCAAGCTGCCTTGGATGTATGGTACAACCGAGACGGTAACTACTTTTGACAAGATCGCGAACCTCTACTGGGCTGAAAAGAAGGCCGTCGAGGAAGGCTTCGCCGATTGGAATGTGAAGTTCATCGCCCATTTCTCGCACTGGTTCCACTGGGGTGTGATGGTCTACTCGCGATTCATCATTGAAGAACCACCTCAAGACGCCCAGGAGGCACTCCGCCTTCACAACCGGGTCTGGAATGCAGCCATGCAGGCCGTCTTGGCCAATGGCGGTATGATCAACGAACATCATGGTGTCGGCCTCAAGCTTTCCCGGTATATGCGCAAGCAATACGGCGAAGCCTGGCCACTGCTCCTAAAAATCAAGAAAACGATTGACCCTAACGGTATCATGAACCCCGGAAAGACCGGCTTTGGCTTCTAGGTTGAGTGAAGAAGATATCATGCAACGACAAAATGTAACCGAGATCATCGAAAACTGCCGTTACTGCCTGATGTGCCGCCACGTCTGCCCGGTCGGTCACGTCACTCGCAAGGAAACGCTGACGCCGCACGGCTGGGGACTGACGATTGCTTCTGTCCAGCGCGGTCTTCTAACATGGAACCCGGAAGTGGTGGCTGTGCTATATTCCTGCGCGGATTGCGGTACTTGCCGCGCCTTCTGTGTCACCGACCAGGCGCTGCCAGACGCAATCGCAGCCACCCGTGCCGAAGTTACCGCTCAAAACTTGGCCCCAGCTGCTGCCTATGAAATCAACGAGGCACTTCAGGAATGGAGTAATCCGTACGAAAAGCAAGTGCCGGAAACAGTCAATGGGCAGGCAGAAATCGCATTGTTTGTCGGTGACGATGCGAAATATCTCCGGCCTGCCACACTGGAAAGTGTTCTCAAGTTGCTTGAGGCTGTGGGAGTCAAGCCGGTGCTGGTTGGTGTAGGGCGCAGCAATGGTTATCTGGCGTCTTCGCTTGGTTTCCCTGAGACAGCCAAAATGCTGGTGCAGACTACCCTCGATGAGTTGAAGGCGAGTGGCGCCCGGCGAATGTTGGTGCTCACACCTGGCGACTATTATGCTTTTAACCGTTTGCTGACCGATCGGTTGGAGATCGAGTGGCCCCTGGGTGTCGAACTTCAGGAAGTCATATCATTGCTTGACAAAAAATTCACAGCCTGCATGCTCAAGTTCAAATCCTCTGATGATAAGAGACCTTACGCGTACATTGATCCGACCAATTCGTTGCGCATTCCTGTGCGGTTTGAGGCTCCGCGCCGTTTACTGGCAGGTATCATGCCCACCACCGGTCGCGAGCTGTTCTGGCGGAAGGAGCGCGCCCATCCCTGTGGAAATGGCGCTCTGCAGTTCTCAAACCCACACATCTCCAATCATCTGACCTATGCGCGCCTGGCTGACGCGCAAGAGATTGGTGCCCAGATTCTCATCACCGAAGACCCGGGCGGCTTGAGTCACCTTAGCCGCCACGCGGATCGCTTTGGGCTGCACATACAGGATCTCTATGAGATATTGGCTAATCACCTGCTTTAGGATGTAGAAGAGGTCCCCAATAACTTATGGATGCCGCGCATTCATTAGATATTTGGAGTAATCCAAAGTTTTGTCCAATCCTATCCAAATCCATTTTATTTAAAGGAGGTACGAAATGCATCTTTCAATGCACAACTGGATGAGGGCTGAACCGCCCGAGGTCACCATTCGCAGGCTCAAGAAATACGGTTTCGAGAGCATCGAAATCAGTGGCGAACCAGAGATCTATAACGCCAAAGAGCTGCGAAAGACTCTCAAAGACAATGGCATTCGCTGCTGGGGTGCCGTCACGTTAATGCTCAAAGACCGCAACCTGCTTGCCAAGAATGAAGCCCAGCGGGCGAGCTCAGTGAAATACACCAAGGACTGTGTGACCCTCGTAAAAGAGATGGATGGTTACGAACTGACCATCGTCCCAGGTACAGTTGGCAAGATCAATCCTGAAGCCACGCCCGAAGAAGAATGGAAGTGGGCTGTAGAGAGCTTGAAGGAAGTGCAGGACTTTGCTTCGAAAGCAGGTGTTAAGCTTGCACTTGAACCACTCAATCGCTTTGAGACTTATTTCCTCTCGCGGGCCGCCCAGGCAATTGCCCTGGCGAAAGCGGTTGGTCCGGAGTGTGGTGTTTGCTTGGATGCCTTCCATCTCAATATTGAAGAAGCGGACCCATTTGAAGCAATTAGGTCCGCAAAGGGTCTGTTGGTTGACTTTCACGTTGCCGATTCCAATCGTATGGCGCCTGGTATGGGTCACTGGGATTGGCTGAAGCTGGTTGGCACACTGAAGGTAATCGGCTATGATGGTGCGTTGACGACGGAGTTTGTTGCCCCGATTGACCGCACCCCTGCTAATCAATACCCAAACGCCATCGAGACGAACCCTGTGGACATCAGCCCCGAACAGTTTAAGTTCATCCAGGAGCACGGTTCTAACCTGCTGTCCGGAGAGTACTACGAGTGGTTGGTACAAAAGACTGCTGAGACTCTCCTACCACTAATTTAATAGTCACTGCAATCCAGGGGCAGGAGTGGAATTCCTCCGCTCTTGCCTCTCGGAGGATCCAAATGGGTAAAAGAGTTGTGATCATCGGAACTTTGGACACCAAAGGACCAGAGATTGCCTATCTGCGCGACCGCTTGCAAGCCCTTGGCCTGGAAACAACCGTAGTCGATTCAGGTATCCTGGGCGAGCCAATCGGCATCAGTCTTGAAGTCGGTCGCGATATAAGCCGCGCCGAGGCCGCTAGCTATGCTGGCACAACTATCGAGGCGCTGCAGAGTGCTGGTAGCCGCGGTAAAGCAGTGGAAGGGATGCGTGCCGCCCTCAAGAAATTGACCCTGGACTTGTTTTCTCAGGGGAAGCTGGATGCCATCGTTAGTATGGGCGGCGCAGAAGGGGCTGTGATGGGCGCGGCAGCCATGATGCAATTGCCAGTCGGTGTGCCTAAAGTATTGGTTTCTCCCATTGCTTCTGGAAAGCACTACTTTAACCCGCTGGTCGGCACCAGCGACATTATGGTCGTTCACTCCATTGTAGATATCCTTGGACTGAATCCAATTGCGACCACTATCTTTGACAATGTTGCAGCTGCTCTCAAGGGGTTGGTCGATTACGGTCACCAGTTGCCGGAGCCAGTTCCCGGAGAGAAGTATGTTGCCGTAACAATGCTGGGCAACACCACCAACGCTGTGATGGCTCTCAAGGACCGGCTGGCCAAACATGGCTACGAGGCGGTCATCTTCCACTCAAATGGTGTTGGCGGCCCGGCCATGGAAGAACTGGCCGAAACCGGTCATTTTATTGGGGTAATCGACTTTACCACCAACGAAACATTCGATCCGATGACGGGCGGGATTCATGATGGCGGCCCCGACCGTCTCAAACGGGTTGGTCTGCTGGGATTGCCGCAGGTTGTCGTCCCTGGCTGTATTGATTTCTGCGTATTCCATGCTGGCGCGATTCCCCCCGCACTACAGGGACGCCCAGTGTATGATCACAATCCCGAATATACGCTCGTACGAGCTACCCAAGCAGAGATGGTTGCGCTTGGCCACCTTTTTGCTGAACGCTTGAACCTGACCAAAGGACCTCTCCGTATCGCCGTCCCGACCCAGGGCCTCTCCATCCCTAATGTACCGGGTGGTCCCTTCTGGAACCCTGAAGCTGATGCAGCCTTCCTGGAATCCCTGCGCAGTGGGATCAGGAAAGATATCCCCATTTTTACCTACGAACGCCATGTCAACGATCCCAAATTTGGCATCGAGGTCGCTGATCTGTTCATTGATCTGATGAGAAAGGAGTGAAAAATGCTAACTGGAAATGGACGCGATTATAAAGATATTCCTCACCTGACCGAGGACGATGAAGAATTTCGCAAGAAATTCATCTCCTGGGAATTGGGCGACCTGACCTACGTTGATATCCAGGAATATCTTAAAACCAAGGATACAATCCTAGTGCCGATGGCCAGCTTCGAGCAGCATGGCCAACACCTCCCGATCTACACAGACACCATCACAGCCATCGAAATTTCATGCCGGGTGTCTGAGATGATTGGCGTATTACATTCCCCGCCCATCTGGACGGGCTACTCACCGCAGCACATGCATAGACCCGGTATGGGGCGTGGCACCATCACTCTGCGCAGTAGCACCCTGCTAAACCTGCTATATGATGTTGGGCGCAGCCTGATCCATCATGGCTTCAACCGCATCATCTTTGTCAATGGTCATGGTTCCAATGTCAAAGTGGTTGACCCGGTTCTGCGTAAGCTGCGCTATGAGACCGGCGCGCTGATCGGTTTTGTCAAACCTTATATGGAGAATTATGTTGGCATCCTCGCTGGATTGATGGAAAATCCACCTGAAGAGACGCCCGGCTGGCACTCGAGCGAGCTGGAGACCTCCCAAGATCTGGCTTGGAATGAGAAGTACGTTCGTATGGAACGCGCCAATTTCACCAAGGCGCATGTCCCTGAATTCCTCCCCAGGTCGTTCGAGAAGAAAGACGGCATGCCTGACGTCGAATTTGATGGATATAAATACTTCACCTTCCCGATGGATCACCACGAATTCATCGAGAGCGGGGTGATTGGCAACCCGCTGCGTGCCACCAAGCAGAAAGGCGAAGAAGCTTTCCGCCGTCTTTCGGAACATACTGCACGCGGCGTCCTCGAATTGATGAAGGTGCCTGTCAACGTACATACCCGCGAGTTTATTGACCGGGCACTTTAATTCTTGGAAAGACTTGACACTGATTAATCAAGGATCCTGGATTCTTTTCGTTTCGGTTATATCTTCATTGATTCTCCGGGAGTTGCCGTGGTAGGGCAGTAAATTGGAGAGAAGGTGCAGGTGGGCGTAAACCCGCCCACACCTTCGCATTTTCCCTTTTTCACGGGAATTTCCTGAGGCCCGATCAACTCGAATCTGTGTTCTTCCAAGGAAATCCGTGTCCCATTAAGACCGATGCGTATTAAACTGGCATATAGCCACAAAGGCCTGACTGTAACATTACCTGAAACAGTGGATGTGCTGTCGCCGCGCTTCCTGCCTGGACTGTCCGACGAGTCTTTGGCGCTGCGGGGAGCTTTGCGCAATCCTATCGGATCGGCTTCGCTGGCAGAACTCGTCAAGCCTGGCGATAGCGTTGTTGTTGTACACACTGATATCACCCGCGCCACCCCCAATGACCGTATCTTGCCTGTATTGCTGGATGAATTGGAGACGGCGGGGATTGCACGGGAGAATATCACCCTGCTGAACGGTCTGGGCACGCACCGCCCGCAAACCGTGTCCGAGTTGCGCACCATGCTCGGCGACCGCATTGTGGAACGGTACCGCTGTCTTCAACACGACTGCAACGATGACAATAACCTGGTAACGCTGGGCGAGACGTCGTTGGGGCATCCGGTACGTATCAATCGCTTCTATCTTGAAGCCGATGTGCGCATCCTGACTGGCTTCATTGAGCCTCACTTTTTCGCTGGCTTCAGCGGGGGGCCCAAGGCAGTCCTCCCTTCGCTGGCTGGGGCAGAGAGTGTCTTTACCAACCACGGCCTTGAAATGATCTCCCATCCCAAATCGAGCTGGGGAGTCATTGAAGGGAATCCCATCTGGGAGGAGATGCGCGAGGTCGCCTTGCGTACCAATCCCACATTCCTACTGAACGTGTCCCTCAATGTCAGGCGGGAGATTACCGGTATCTTCGCTGGCGATATGCTCTCCGCCCATGCGAAGGGTTGTATCTTTGTGAGAGAGACAGCCATGCGTACGGTGGACAAACCCTACGATATCGTGATTACAACCAATAGCGGTTATCCTCTTGACCAGAACCTGTACCAGTCAGTGAAAGGCATGAGCGCTGCCAACCAGATCGTAAAGCAGGGAGGGAGTATCCTTATCGCTACGGCTTGCGAGGATGGCTTGCCCAATCACGGGCGTTATGCAGCATTGCTGGCAGAAGCCGGCTCTCCTCAAGGTGTGATCGACATAATCTCACGCCCTGACTTCAGTGCGCACGATCAGTGGCAGGTGCAAATCCAGGCTCAGATTCAAAACCGCGCTGACGTGTATGTTTACAGCGACGGCCTTACTGACGATCAAATCGAACGGGCTTTGTTCATCCCTTGCCGAGACCTCGAGCAAACTGTCTCGCAATTGCAAGAGAAATATGGCGCCCAGGCAAGTATATGTGTCATTCCCGAAGGACCGCAAACGATCCCCTATTTACAAGGAGATATATGAACAGCAAACAATACCGCATGAGTGAATTGCTCAATCCGGCTGACGGGCACAGCCTGGTGATTGACACCAGCAAGAGCCTGGTGCTGGGGGTGCTCCCGGGATTGGAGCATTTCACAGAAGCCATCAGCCCATTGCTGCCGTTATTGGACGGGATTGTTACCAGTCCCGGTCAGGCACGCAAACTTGGGACACGCACTCGCCAGGAAGCCGCTCTGTTGATACGGGCTGACTGGACCAACGCCCTGCGTGGGGATGAATTCGTTCTACCACCTGAATCGACCCAATACATTCCCCTTCTGAACCCCGCGGACGCCTTGGATTTGGGCGCTAACGCCCTGGTGATGTACTTCATCCTTGGCTATGAAGAGGAAATCGAAGCTCGGTGTATGCAGCGGCTGGTAAATTGGGCTCTTGAAGGACTCAACCTGGGCATACCGTTGCTTGTGGATGTACTGCCTATCGGCCCGCGGGTGGTCTTGCTGAACAAAGCCATCGAACTGGGTGTATCCTATGCCCTTGAAGGCGGCGCCGATGGCATCATTGTTCCCTGGCCGGGAACACAATCCTTCAAGACAATTCAGGCTATGTGCAATGGCCTGCCAGTGTGGGTTAAACCTGGCAGTCTTGAACTGGATACACCCGAACTGGCTGAAGCACTGCAACTGGGGGCTGCTGGTTTCTGGCTCGATGAACGCATCTTCGCGGCCGACGATCCGGTTGCTGTCTTGCAGGCTTTGAAGGCTCTCGTACATGTCTCGGTGGTAGTGTGAAATGAAAACCGGATTGCAAACCCGCATGGACCGCCTGTTCAACCGCCTTGGCGACGGTCAGGCTATTTGCGTAGCTGCTGACCATGGCTATATGAGTGATGTCACCCCTAACGTAGTCAACTTGCGATCGACCATCGAGGCCGTGATTGCTGGTGGCGTGGATGGCATTTTGCTGGCTCCCGGCCAGGCTCTGCGGCTGGCGCCTCTCTTCAAAGGCCGGGATGGCCCGGCTCTGATCGTTCGAGCTGATTGGATGAATATGCCCCGTCTGGGCACATCCAATGTGTCCAACGCCGTACCCCAACGGCTGCTGCTTAACGAGAAAATCATCTCTGCTGAGCAGGCCTTGTCCCTGGGCGCCGCTGCTATCACGATTTATTTGTTCCTGGGTTACAGCGACAAAGTAGAAGCCATTGGTATAGACAAATGCGCCAGATTCGTCAATGAGTGTCGTCGAGCCGGATTGCCCTGTATCATTGAGCCGCTGGCCTATGGCGGTCAGGTGACCGGTGCTAATATAGTCGAGATTCTTACTCTGGGCGCGCGCATGGCGGTGGAGCTCGGAGCCGACGCTCTCAAGATTCCCTACACTGGGGATGTGGAGTCCTTCCGTAATCTGATCGAGGTTAGCGGCGTGCCAACCCTGGTTCTGGGGGGTGCCCGTTCCGACCATGAGCGCGACGCCCTAGAACTGTACGCTGAAGCCCATGAAGCTGGAGCCTCCGGCTGCTTGATGGGCCGTAACGTCACCAAATCACCGGACCCCAAAGCGATGATCGAACAATTTTGCCACATTGGCCATCACGGCTGGACGGTAGATGAAGCCTTGCACGGCGAAACCTGGGATTTCGTGCGCCTGAAGGCTAAACCACCCTTGTGCACTGGCTGCTCCTTATGTGTGGGGGCTTGTGTGGCCAGCCATGGCAATGGTGACTACGGCACCGATCATGCGCGTCTGCGAATTGAAACCGGGAGCAAACCTGGGCAGCATAAGGTCATGTTCTGCACCATCTGTAAAATGTGCATCGATGTTTGTCCAACGAAAGCCTTGCGCTGGCATCTCCAGAACGGCGCAGTGGATTTGCTTCCCGAACGTTGTGACAACTGTGCCAAATGTGTAGACATTTGCCCGACGAAGGTGATTATTCATTCGGAAACGGGTATCACCTTCGAGGATGGACGTTTTCTGGATTGGTACCCGGTGGTCTGTGACCTGTGTGGCGGTGCACCGGAATGCGCGCGCATCTGCCCTACCGGGGCGATCTTCGTCGCCGAACGCCCGGATTTCACCCCGGTGCAGGATTAGGAGATCAACATGGACTTAACTCAACGTGCCTACTGCGACCGCATCTTGCGCGTCAATTTGACCACAGGATCCATTGAAACCACAGCCTTGCCTGCAGAAGTGATGCCGCTGATTCTGGGCGGCAAAGGACTGGGGGCCTGGCTGCTGTACACCGAACAATCCCCCGGCGTGGAT
>JBAPSY010000303.1:0-1613 GCA_049281855.1 Anaerolineales bacterium | reverse complement strand
ACGTTTGCGGCAGCCAGGTGCAAAAAAGCCGAAGTAGCGCTGTGCCGGCTACTTGTCCCATCCGGAAAGAATATTGAGGTTGAATTCGTCAATGTGACGACAGTGAAATGGATTATCATGCTGCTTTATTCTCTAACTATTCAATTTAGGATGCAGCATGATATCTTATTACATAATCCTGGGCAAATGTCTTATTTTTCGGTTGCTACAGCTCATCAAAGTTGGGGTGAAACCGGCCACTCTATCACTGTTTGCCGGAACGTTATCTGACATGGCCCGCAGTCGCACGGACCTTATTGTCGAAAATGCCCTGCTCCGTCAACAGCTGATCTTCCTCAATCGGCAGGTGAAACGACCCCAACTTACCCATCGTGACCGTTTTCTCCTCATCCTACTCGCTCGTTGTACCGGGTTCTGGAAACAAGCCCTTCACATCCTCCAGCCAGACACACTTCTACGCTGGCACCGGGAGTTGTTTCGATTTTATTGGCGGCGGAAATCGAGACATAAACAGGATAAACCCAAGATCTCACCTGAAACAATTGAGTTGATCCGGAAGATGGCTAAAGAGAATCGCTTATGGGGGGCAGATCGGATCCGTGGCGAACTGCTGAAACTGGATATCCAGGTGTGCAAACGCACTATCCAGAAATACCTGCCGAAAGCAGGGATAACACCCAATCCGAGCCAAACTTGGGCCACCTTCCTGAAGAATCATGCCAAAGACATTTGGGCTTGCGACTTTACCGTTGTATATGACTGGCTGTTTCGTGCGTATTATATCTTTGTCGTGATGGAGCTCAAAACGCGCCGAATTGTACAGGTAGCTGTTACCCAATCGCCTTCAGATGAATGGACTGCCCAGCAATTGCGTGAAGCAACACCGTGGGGTAAAGGCCCTAAATATCTCCTCCACGATCGTGATAGTAAGTATGGAATACGCTTTTCTTCAGTGGCTGCAGGCTCAGGGATCGCCGAACTAAGAACTCCCTATCGAGCCCCCCGAGCTAATGGTGTTTGTGAACGTTTCATGGGCAGCCTACGAAGAGAATGCCTGGACCATATACTCATTCATCATGGAAAGCATTTACAGCGCGTGGTCAAGGAATATACGACTTACTTCAACCAGGATCGACCCCATCAAGGAATTGGCCAGCACATTCCCAGCTTCTACGATCAACCAATCGCGAAGACAACAGGTAGGATCACCTCCAGAGCGATCCTTGGGGGTTTACACCACAGTTATTCCCGCCAGAATAATCCGAACTAACCCAATCAATTCCCACCGAAAGACTGCTAAGGTGACCAACCCAACAAGGGGTGGCTAACAATTTAGTTTGTCTGGTTATTGAGTTTAGTTGCTGATAGACACTTTTGAATCAAAATATCTATAATTTTCAGCATTTAGTACAAACCCTATGGTGTGGAAAAGGTAAAAATTTGACAAGATTCGGGGTTTTTAACTAGCAATAAACGGCGGATAAGATAAGTAGCCGGGCAATTTTCATGTCGACCACACTAAGAGACTCAGACAGTCTGAGCAACAGGATAATCAAAGTAGCTCAGGAGCCAGGACCAACGACTATCTACTTGAATGCTATCAGATTGTGAGA
>JBAPSY010000302.1:0-25940 GCA_049281855.1 Anaerolineales bacterium | reverse complement strand
GCCCTCGAGCTAGCCAAAGCTGGCAGAAAGGTTTGGCTGGCGGGGCGCGATGTGGGGAGCATCCCGGCTAATAAGCTGGGCAAAATTTTAGGCGGTAAGCCTTACTGGTGGTTCCTCCGCCACGTTATGACCATTGACACCCCCATTGGCCGGAGAATGAAGGCGAATGTGCTTACTCACGGCAACCCGCTTGTCCGTATCCCACGTGAAGAGGTGGCTGGGGCTGGGGTTGAATTCACCTCGCGCCTGGCGGGCACCAGGGACGGCAAGGTGCAGACTGAGGATGGTCGTGCATTGCCGGCGCAGGGCATCATCTGGGCAACCGGTTTCCGCCCCGACTACACGTGGATCAACCTGCCAGTGTTCGACGATTCAGGCCGCCCGCGGCATGAGCGCGGCGTGGTGCCTGAGGCGCCGGGCTTGTACTTCGTTGGCCTGCACTTCCAGACGGGATTGACCTCGTCTCTGATGGGGGGCGTGGGGGAGGACGCCAGGTACATCGTGAGGCAGATTAATTGAGCGATTTCCCTAATGTTAAGCGCTATTGGCAAAAAGCTATTGGCATGGTCTCGATCGATGCTTGATACGCCATCCTAAGTCACTATACGAGGGATGTCAGTAGGTTATTGTTGTGTGACCTAAGGGCTAATTAGCCAAGTGTCAGACCAGAAAGCTGTTCCATACTCACCGGCTTTACCTCCGGTCACCCATACTTGACCATCTGGCACCAGGATGGCTGCTGAATAAATTGTCGGTTGCGGGAGTTCTCCAGCAATGTTCCAAAGACCTGTGCCGGGATTATAGAACTCGATCCCGGCAACATCAAGCGTAATATGGAAGCTTCAGAATAGTGATACATCAATTGCCGCAATGATGTCGCCAGCATGAGGGTCGGCAATTGAAGACTGCTGCCTCAAAGCCGCCACAAGGGCGGCAGCTGCATTGTTGGCGGCAATTTTCGTATTCCGCATCATCTGCCTGGATTGAAAGATGATCCTGGGGTTACGGGCGATTGCCCCGAGCAGCCTGCCGGCTTGCAAGTTGGCGTCTTCATCCATTATCTCCCCCAGATCGAAAGGGATAGGGGCACGCGGCCCGTCGCTGATCGCGCGCAGGGATAGTAGTGGAATCCCTTTCTCTGCCGCCACCTGTGCGATCCCGGCTGTTTCCATTTCAAGGATCGGGTGCCTCATTTCTCCGAGTTGGGATTGCATGACCTGGGATCCTCCTGTCGTAACCGCTGTCCCGGTAAATAATTGCCTGCCACGCGTAACCAGAACCTCGACAGCTGCCTTTCGGGCTGCATCTGGCCAGGGCTCGAGCGGCATGAGTGACCCAGGCACACCCTGATCCAGACTGCAGACAGCTTCTGCCAGGACCACATCTCCGATCTCCAGGTCTGCCTCGACCGCCCCTGCAATGCCAAATGAGATAAGCATCTGTGGTGAGTTCAGTTCCACCAGATTGCGGGCAGCTTCACTGGCGCGCCGGACCCCCATCCCGGAAGTAACCAGTACACAGTTCTGCCGGGTAAGTACAAAGCTATTGCCGCGCAATGGTCCAACCGCGACTCGCTTCCAAGGCTTGACACAGCGCAGGAGGGCCTCGCTCTCTTGGGTCATGGCGGCAATCAGGCCGATCGTCTCCATTTTTTGATTCTGTCCTGACCTTCCTATTGTATTTGGTTAACCCCTGCCTATAGGCAAATATACTATGAATTCATCCGATGTGGTTTAGGTGCCGCGGCTCATGCTCCGGTCTTCAGCTTTCCGTGTTCCCGCAACCAGGCAAGCAAGGTGTCAAGATGTTCTTCATGATGGTCGAAAGAACCCATCGGGCTTGCCACGAGGGCATATGTTTCCATCCAGGCGTACCTTCCCGGCTCCAGCAGGTCTTTTTCGGGAACCCGCCTGGTTAATTCCAGGTAACGCTGAAACTGTGCTTTCCAATCTGCATACACTCCTAGCCAGGGTTTATCCTGGTTGGCTTCATAGATCCAGGCGTTGGTTCGATCCACGTCTTCTTCAGGGTTGGGGCCCATAAGCCTCCACCACTCAGGATACTCGGGCTCCCTGTCGTGCAGAGCGGCTTCCGCCCGTGCGACTGAAGCCTGCTGCCAGGCTCACATGTGGGCAACTACATCTTTCATAGTCCATTCGGAAGGAACTAGCGGTGCAGTGATTTGCTCTTCACTCAAGTTGGTGAGGAATTCTTGCCAGCGGTTGAATATCTCTGTCAGATCATTCAGGATTTGTTGTTTGTCATTCATATTAATCCTTCCTTTCAGCAATTATGATCGCTAATTGACACATGGTTGACCAACTATACATAAGTTATGATTTTAATAAAGATCAGTCATATCCCTGTGGGTTTTCTCTTCCCGCAAGTATAGCCCTGAAATCTGTGAGTGACTCGACAAAGATGTCAGGGATAAACCTGTCAAAACTCTGGCTCCTAGGTAGTATGATGCTCAAACAATGAATTGCCATTCGCACCTGCATACGATTTTGAAACTGCTCGTCGTTGACATAGCCGACGATTTCTAAGAACCGTTGTCTTAATCTGGGTGGATAATACCACCACAGGATTGCACCGATATCACAAGCGGGGTCATCCATTGACATGGAATCTAAATCAATTAAATAGATTTGCCCATCCGATGCGATGAGCCAATTGGCGTTACAGATGTCGTTATGCGAGTTTACAAGCCCCGCTCCCTGCACACATTGAATTTGTTGTGCGAGGTAAGAAAGACTTTCATCAACCCACTCAGCAATGGCTGGAACTTGATGTTTATATTGATCCCATCTTTGCTGAACACAGGTTAGCGCCTGATAACCCAGCACACTATAAAGGTCGGAGGAGGCTTCCAGCAGAACGTCCCTTACTTCGGGGCTAAGATGTGTTCGGTTGATGATCGTGGCAATTTGCTCCAGATACGCACGATAGTCTTTCCGGGAAGGTTTTCTGCCAGTGATGAATGGCTGAACCAATAAGGGCGTTTCATCTTCTAGAAACCCTGTAGCGATAACGGGTGGTGTGAGGCCAATCGAGGCCATTGCTTCATAATTGGCTATTCGCCCTCCCAGTTTCACAAAGTAGGTGTTTCCGTTTCCGTGTGCGAAATAGGTTTCTTTCCCGTTTCCGTATGGAAGTGTAAATTCCCAATGATGGCTTGAGAACTGTTTTTGAAGAAAAGCCCGAACTTCTGGCTGGTGCTGTTGTCTATTCTGCATAAACGTTACTCCGCGGTGAGTGGCTATCCATTGCTTATACCGAATCCTACTATACTGTAAAAATGCTGTGTAGGTTTGCTTTCTGTGCATGTTTCACAAAATACTCGCAAAGTTATTCCTACCAGGTTGGTAAAGATGTAATCGATAGAATTCAAGAACCAATTTAACCAGCCTGAATCATCGCTGAGTGAGCCTGCTTGACGAATGTTATTCGATTAAACATTGTGATAAAGAACACGACTAAATTCATCCAATATGGAACCTTCTTGGTATAATCCTCGTCTTGGATTACGAAAGGGAAAAATTGAATGAAAACGAAAACGCTAATTATCTTTATGATTGGATTTATCTTATTAACCGCTTGCGCTCAACCGACCTCATCGGGAGTATACCCACCCCCGGTGGCGATACCCGTCACCCCCACCAATATTGCCGGTTATCCCGCACCAACAACCCAGCCGACCAAGGTTCCTCCAACACCCACACATATCCCGGTTGACCTGACTCCGGCTCAGATGGCAGCTGATCAGGCAGTTTCGAAGAAATACAATATCCCCATCGATCAAATTAAAATCGTGAGCACAGAAGCTGTGACTTGGCCCAACGGCTGCCTGGGGGTCGTTATCCCCGGGATGCTATGCACGGATATGATTGTGGATGGATTTAGTATCAAGCTTGAAGTCAATGGGCAGCAGTTCGAAATCCACACCAACCAGGATGGAACGAGTGTGGTCGATGCTGCCCAGCAGCTCGCCACTCTCGGCTTTGTGGTATCTTCCAACGATCGCACCATTCGGGTGGTCAACCCGAACATCCCGCTTGGACCGACTTATAACCCGGCTTTCAACGGTTTGCCCCCTACCGGCGGGGCAATTCTGGGTACTGCCTACGTGCTTGATTTCTCCAACCAGGCTAAGGCGGTGGTAGTGGATGCGAATGGCCAGCACGACCTGAGCTTCATCCAGAGACCAAACTACGGGCTGGCTATCTGGCGGGGAGGGCAGGGAACACAACCTCTCCTGGCTTGGGGCACACAGCCTACTGGCGATACTCAAATATCATCCCTGCAGATTAGCCACCCCGATGGCTCGAACCTTGAGACTCTGCTGACCACCGATTCGGGGTCCGGCATCCCCCTTCAACTGGTGGCAGAGTTTTGGTCGGCTGATGGTCAATCGCTCTACTTCAGCAAGGAGCCAGTCGGGTTGGGGGGCTACATTCTTTTCGGTGGTGCTTCCAATCTGCTTATGATTGATATCGCTACTAAGGACGTCACTGAAGTCATTGCACCGACACCCTCCAATGGCTCTCAGATATGCATGGATGCCATCTCAGGCGATTACCGGTTTGTGGCTGACCACTGCACCCAGGATGTGATCACTGTTCGTGATTTGCAGAGTGGAGGTTCGACTACCATCCAGGTATCACCCGATTTCACCGGGTATCGTGTGATGGGCAGTGCCCGCTTCAGCCCGGCTAGTGATCGGGTGGCTTTTGCCCTGGCAAAGAGCGATCCAAATGACGAACAGGGATGGGTGGCGATTGGAGATAGCACTGGTGGTACTGCGCAGTTGATCCTGACGAGCGATGCTGGCAGCTATTACTCCGTCCTGGGTTGGCTGGATGACCAGACCCTCCTGGTGCAGTCTTATTCCATAGTCGACCCAAATGGTGTCAACCAGGTGTTCACCGTCACAGTAGATGGCTCGGTAGTGACCAAGGTGGCGGATGGCAGCCTGCTCACGGTGATCGATAACCGCTAGCGGTTGAGACGAACTTACTAGTAAAAAGCCTGTATTCGTCTTCCTTGACGAGTACAGGCTTTTATTTTCACAATCTGGCTAAGGCGGAAAGACGGTCACATTCTTTCAAGAGCGTAAATCTTAGCCCTGGCAGATTTATAGATTTTATGTGGTATAATCCTGCGTTCGCATCTGAAATGGATAAACTTTATCCAAAATGGATGCGGACGGGCTGGGGTTCGCCTTGGCTCAATCTTACGCCAAAAGGACCTTTTTTTTGTGAACTTTACTTCATTTGCTTTACATCCCCAGATTAATGCGGGGATATCTGCCGCTGGTTATTCCACGCCCACTCCTATCCAAATCCATACCATTCCCCCTATCTTGGAAGGTCGTGATGTGTTGGGCTTAGCCCAAACTGGCACCGGGAAGACCGCGGCTTTTGTCTTACCCATCCTGCAACATCTGATTACCGGGCCGCGTGGTAAGTTGCGCGTCCTCATTCTATCCCCCACCCGCGAGCTGACCGAACAGACCCATGTCAACATCGGCACACTCGGACGCCAGACCGGCTTACGCAGTTTGACCATCTACGGCGGCGTCAGCGCCCAGCCTCAGATAAAGGGGTTGCGTGCAGGAGCTGAGATTGCGGTTGCCTGCCCTGGTCGCTTGTTGGACCTGATGGGGCAGAAAGTGGTCAACCTGAGTCGGATTGAGATCCTCGTGATCGATGAAGCTGACCGGATGTTTGATATGGGATTCCTACCGGATATCCGCCGGATTCTTGCCGTCTTGCCCGCCCAGCGCCAGACGCTGCTCTTCTCAGCCACCATGCCAGATGAGATCCGCTCTTTGGCAAATGAGCTACTCAATCACCCGGTAAAGGTCGATCTGGGCGTATCACGCCCGGTCGAGACGATCGGGCATGCAGTGTACCCGGTGGAACAAACCCGGAAAGCCGAGTTGTTACTGGCATTGCTGCGGAAGGCAGGGAGTGGTCAGATCCTGGTCTTTACCCGGACGAAACACCGCGCAAAAAAACTCGCCGAACAGCTGATTAAAGCCGGGTTGCCTGCCACCTCACTGCAGGGCAATCTATCTCAAAATCGGCGTCAGGAAGCGATGAATAACTTCCGCACCGGACGGATTAAGGTGTTGGTTGCCACAGATATCGCCGCACGTGGGATCGACGTTTCTCAAATCTCGCATGTGATCAACTTTGACATGCCCGACACGGCAGACGCTTACACACATCGCATCGGGCGCACGGGCCGCATGGCCAGGCAGGGTACTGCCCTCACTCTCGTCACACGGGATGACCTGCCAATGATTCGTACCATTGAGCGCCTGTTAGGGCGATCGTTGGAGCAGCGGAGACTGGCCGGGTTTGACGCCAGATAGTCTTCCCCCAAAGGAGACACTCGCTCATCCCTTTTATCGCTGGTTGATCCATTGGGCGGGATTACCGTAGAAAATCATTAGAAGATCATCGCCTGGCTAAGAAAATCATTAAAATACCCCCGGCTATGAGCTGACCCCCTAGGGTGCCGTTCAGCTATCTGCTGCGGGGTTTAATTATTAAATCGGTCCATTTTGTGGTGATCGGTAGAAAGATCTTATCGAACCCGTCAAAACTCCACATCAGATGTGCCTGCCAGCTCGTGGGGAATGTAAACTTTTAATTCTTTCTTTATTTGACAAATGCGATAAATAGGAGTAATATTATCGTTAATGAACTTACTGGTTATAACCCTGGTCAAGAATAAATGACAAGTTCAGCACCAAGTAAGTTCACTGGAGATAGCGTACATTAAAATTTGAATGTAGGAAATTGGCGACGAATTGTTGCTAGGTAGCAAAGGGGAATGCATTGGAAGAAGTTGAAAAATATGCTATGTCGCATTCCACGACTGTGCATAAAGACTGGCCTTCTAAAAAGTCCCCACAACAGGTGTCCGATTTGGACATTACATTGACCCGCATGACTCATTTGCCATGACACAATGGGGGAAATTGGCAAAAGGCACGCGACGTTTTGGGTGCGCAAGCACCTGTGATTGGAAAGGGGGATATGGGTTTCGAGGTAAACTCACCAGTGGAAACTGGTGAAAATAAAATAAATACCACCCCCCAAAACAAGTTTTTGGGGGGTGGTATCGTTAACTGACAGGTTTACTTGTCGGTGATAGGTAATAAAGAACATATCAAGACATCCAAGCTCCAGGTTGAAGATGGCAGGGAAGCACCCGAAGCATTGGTGGCTTTTACAAACTAGGTGTGAGCCTCTTGAGTAACATCCATTTTGGTGATGGTGATGAAGTCAGTGAATGTGACCACGGGGGTATCCTCCACTTAGAATACACACCCATTTGTTGTGACTCCAATTTATTTGATAAAATAGAGCCTCAACCTCCCATGAAAAAATAAGGAGCAGCTATATGCAAGATAACGTTGTTCAAGTGAAGGATTTTCGCAAGGTCTATGGTGACACGGTTGCGGTGGATGCGATCAGCTTCGAAGTTCACCAGGGAGAAATATTTGGCTTGCTTGGTCCTAATGGGGCAGGTAAAACCACCACCATGGAAAGCCTGGAGGGATTACGGCAACCCAGCAGTGGCTCTTTAAGTATTTTGGGGGTTGATCCAACCCGCCAGCCAAAAAACTTGGAAAACCTGATTGGTGTCCAGTTGCAATCTTCTGGGCTTCCCGGAAGCATGACCTCCCGCGAAGCAATGGAGTTTTTCTGTGCCTATCACCAAGTTCCCCCCAGGTTCGACTTGCTTGATCGGCTGGGACTGGGTGATAAGATCGCCTCTCAATTTTCCACCCTCTCCACCGGGCTTCAGCGCAGGCTGGCACTGGCGTTAGCGATAGCTCATGATCCGCCAGTGGTATTGCTGGATGAGCCTACCGCAGGATTGGATGTTGGCTCGCGGGTTGAGCTTCATGACATGATGCATGAGCTGCAAGCCAAGGGTAGGACGGTCATCCTCGCCACGCATGATATGGCAGAAGCTGAGAAAATGACTGACCGGGTCGCCATCTTGCTTAAGGGTAAGATTGCTGCCACCGGTAGTCCCACGGAGCTGACTGCCACCGGCAGTGGCCTGGTCAAGATTTCAGTGTCATCAGAGACTTCCAGTTTATTGCAGAATGGCGGGGTTTTCCCGGCAGTTTCGCAATATATCATCAAGGATGAATATATAATTTATTACAGTCGCGATGCAGGGGAGACTGTGCCAGTCGTCCTGGATTACCTTAAGACACATGGCGACCATCTGGTCGATCTGCGGGTGGAGCGACCTTCACTTGAAGACCGCTTCCTCGAAATTACCCAACCCGATGTCACGAATGGAGGCAAGTCATGACCGCTTTCTTCCACCATTTCATGTACGATTTTCGTACCGGTTTACGCGATAAGTCGCTCCTGTTGATGAATTATCTCTTTCCCCTTGGCTTCTATGTATTAATGGGTTTGCTCATGACCGGGCTTAACCCTACCTTTGCCCCCACCATGATCCCTTCAATGATCCTGGTGGCAATGATGGCGTGCACTTTGCTGGGTTTACCAAATCCTGTGGTGGAATCGCGTGAAGCAGGGATATTTCGAAGTTTCAAGATCAATGGCGTTCCAGCCCTCTCGATCGTCACCATCCCGGTGTTGAGCAGCTTTGTGCACATTATCCTGGTTTCTGTCATCATCACCTTTACCGCAGGACCGTTTTTCAAAGCGGGCATTCCGGTCCATTGGGGGTATTTCATAATAATATTGCTGCTAACTGCCTTCACCATGGCCAGCCTGGGAATGCTGATTGGAGTAGTTTCACCAAACTCGCGAGCCATCGTCTTATTCAGCCAATCAATCTTCCTGCCATCCATGATCCTGGGTGGTTTGATGGTGCCCTCCAATATGTTACCTCCCAGTTTATACCGCGTCTCCCTACTTTTACCCACCAGTTATGCCATGAATGCCTGGCGAGGTTTGGCGTTTGGGATGGCGCCTACCTTTGATCCACGTTGGGCATTGTTGATCTTACTCTCCAGTGGGGTGATTGCTTATGTTTTGGCGATCTTTCTGTTCAATTGGGATAATAAAAATAAGCGTAGTGGTCACAGCCCATTCCTGGCGTTGTTAACCTTGGTCCCCTTCGTATTGGGTGCCATCTTATTAGGCTCATGATCCTCATTGAATAAACTTGGCCTCCAACATTCATTTACAAGTTTCCTGTCTGTGGTAGCAATAATAATGGTTCGGTTATTTCCCCGATGGATTTATCTAACCCAAATACTAATCGTCAATTAATCTCACTTTTCTCGATAATTGATGTATGATTAGTCTACCGAGTAATAATGCTCGGGAAATTTATCTCATTTCATCAGGATGAGAAGAAAGGAGCACATCCATGGCATTCAGCTTTAAAAACTCGAAGGGGCAAACCTATTTCCTTCATGCCACGACTCGTGTCCTCAAGAGTGGTAAGAAACAACATCTATATTACTTTGCGAAAACCCAGAAAGCAGGTTCGTTAGACCTCGTTCCGCCGGGTTATATGGTTACCGAAAGCAAGACAGGTCTTCCTGTGCTAAAGAAAAAGTAAATTGTCGATGATCTCACTGGTTTACCGACCCGCCAGTGGGCACCTGTGATCTCCGGGGTGATTTGGTTTCAGTCATCCCACCGGGTTGGTGAAGCAAATAAAACGCAGCGCACTTCTTCGGAAGTGCGCCGTGTTTAATCCGAATTTGGGATTATTTTTTGAAGAAAGCGTTTACTACTTCAGGGTCAAAATGCTTGCCCGATTCCCTTTGAATATACTCCAGCGCTTGCTTTTCAGACCATGCGAGCCGGTATGGTCGGTTAGAGGTGAGTGCATCCCACACATCCACCACCGCGAAGATACGTGCAGGTATCGGGATATTTTTGCCTTTCAACCCGCGTGGGTATCCATTCCCATCCCACTTCTCATGATGGCAGTATGGAATTTCCAACGCTGGTGAAAGATAATCAATGGTTTTCAGCATTTCGTAGGCATGCATCGGGTGCTGACGCATGATTTCCCATTCATCGGGGGTGAGCGGACCTGGCTTCAATAAAATCGAATCTGGTATGCCCATTTTGCCAATGTCATGCAGTAACGCCCCACGCCGGATATGTTGCAACGAGTCACCCCATATCCCAATCCTATCTGCAACCCGCAAGGTCATTTCGATCACCCGGTGGGCATGTCCAACAGTCTCGCGGTCGCGCAACTCCAACGCCTTTGCCCAGCCCTCCAGGGTGGCATCGTAGGCGATCGTTAACTCGGTGTTCGAGTCTTGCAGTTGCTCATACAGGGACGAATTATCGAGTGCGATCGCAGCCTGCCCAGCCAATGCCTCAAGAAATTCCAGTCTTTCCTGATCGATCGAGCGTGGCGTCCGTAAAAAGATTTCAAGCACCCCCTTCACCTGTCCTTTGGCGATCAACGGTATACCATAATAAACCTTGAAAGCTTCCGCTTCGATCGGGAGTAACTGATCTCCCATACAAGGATCGAGGGAAAGATCGGGAAGATGGATCGTTTTGTGTGTTAAAGCGGCTATTCCTGCAAACCCTCTTCCTATATAAATCTTTCCTTGGAGAGGTGCTACCGTGCGGAATCCTCGGCTTGCACTGTACTCCAATACTGGCGTGCCTTTTCGGTGTAGCAGGATGGCTGCTGCGTCCACGTTGATTTGTGCCATGATTTGTTCAAGCAGGATTCCCAAGGTAAACTGCAGATTCGTTCCAGCTGAGATGGCGGTATCGATGGCACGCAGTGCTTGAAATCTACTCACCTGAAGTTGGATTTTTTCTTCAGCCATCTTCCAGTCGGTAATATCGGTGATAAATCCTTCCAATAATGTCTGGTTCCCATTATTAGCCAAAGAGCTGCTGCCGACTTCACGGACCCATTTTATTTGTTTGCTGCGTGTAAGAATACGGTATACCAGCTCGAATGATTTTCGTTGTATCACCGCGTTATGTATATTGAGCCAAACCATTTCCCGGTCATCTGGATAAATCAAATCGCCGTAAGACATAACCTGGTTCCCGATCAAATCTTTTGCCGGATACCCGGTCAACGCGTAACAGCCTTTGCTTACGTATTCCAATGTGTGCTTCGAATCATTCCGGCACTGGAAAACCATGCCAGGAATTCGATCAAGCAATGTATTAAAGCGGGGAGATATCTCCCTCACCACCACATCAGTGTCCAGGATAACACTTCCTTAGAAAAAAAAGATGATTATGTCTTTACTAGATTAGTTCACTCTCACAAGGTGGTGCGCAGGTTCCATAGGCATTTTCACCGGGCATTCCTGGTTACCTTGCTGTTGGTAAGTGACCATATTGGCGGCTAAGTCAATCAGGCTGGTTGGTCGTATTGAAAACAGCCAGCTTCGGTCCTTGTCGCTCAAGTTAAATGACTCGCCTTGATACCCAGAAGTAACCGCAATCTCAGGGTTTACCAGCAGCATGTTGCGAAAGCTTTTACTGACCACTGCTGCGCTGAGCAAACGATTCAATTCATCTGTGTGGGACGGGTAATCAATTTGACTGCTGACTTGTGCTATGGGGGATTCAATCATAAACATTGGATTTACCTCAGTTCATAGATATAAAACATATGGGTAGTGGCCTGACGCCTGATCTTTGGATGTGATTTTGAAGAATTTTGGGGTTATATACCCACATCCCCAGGAATGGGCAGACCAAGGATTTTACTACCTCCTGCAAACAGCGCCAGGACGATCAGTGCAATGCGAAAGTAACGGGAATCGATCTGAGAGAATTTTAAATAGATGCTAGAAAGGCAGGTGTTCATTTGAATATCTCCTCTTAAAAAGAATTTGGTTGAAATAGATTTCCATATTATTACACAATCATGTCCTCTAAACAGTCTGTTAAAGATTAAAAAAATCCCCATTTAAGGGTTTTTTTGCCATTTTATTCCGAATATTAACGCAATATTTTATATAACTGGGTTGTTTCAGTTGATGGTTCTAACCCAAGTTCATCTTGTAACAACTGTTTGCACTGCTCATATTGGTTGGCAATCCCAGATCGGTTACCCAGAGCAGCATATGCCTGCATCGCCAGGCGATGAGCTGATTCCATGCAGGGATTCTCCGCCAGGATGGTTTGGCAATAAATTAATGCTGTCTGTGTTTCACCCTTTTCCAGGTGCAGCTGTGCCAACGTCAGCAGAGAATGTTCGTATATCTGGGCTAAACGTTGCCGCTCGGTCATCACCCAGTCTCCCTCACCTTCTGGGTAAAATTCACCCTGGTAGAGTTGAGTGCCCTCATGTAACAGTTCGATCTTCTTTTCGGGAGTTTCAGCTTTTTCTGCCTGTCCAATCGTACGTTCAAATTCCTGCACATCGTAACTGTAATCCATATCCGTGTTGAATAAATAATGGCGTTCAGTGCTGATAATCACTTCTTGACCCAATGCGTAGCGCACATAATAGAGGGTATTTCTGAATTGAAGCCTTAACTGATCCGATGAGCTTTCGGGCCATAATATGACTCCGATTTCTTCCTTGGTCATGCCTTTATTGGCATGCGCCACCAGGAAAAAGAACAGCTCACGGGCTCGTTTCTGATTGGCCCAACTGGGAGTATTCACCGGTTTGCCATCCACTTTCACATACGACCTGCCCAGCGCATAGATGCTTAATTTTGGTGGGATGAGCAAGACAGTGGCAGCATGTGGGCGTAGTTTACGACGGAGGGAAGCAATTTGCCTCTCGAAATTTTCAATCCGGCTTAGTAACTTGATGGCTGCTGGACCGATATTTATGTCATCAACGTATTTTTGGAGTTCTTCTTTGGTGCTTCTGCCCACCACCACCAAGGGTTGGATGCTATCCAAATTGCTCACCAAACCCAGTGCTTGCACCATCATGGAATGAGCCATCTGATGATCATCATTGTATTCATATGCCCGGCTTAAGAGCAGGGCAGTACTGGCAGCTTCTAGTTTCTGCCCACCTTCATTAAGCTTGGTAAATGTTTCTGACAGTTGTTTAATTGCAGTTTTAACTTTTTTCTCAGCCAGTGACAGGTTCCCAGCTTCCATTGCCCATAGACTGTTCTCAAAGCTGGAATGACTTTTTTGAATCAGATTCTGTGCTGATAGGAGATATGCATTGGCGCGTGAAAATTTGCCTTCGTGCCGGGCAAGGGAGGATTCTGCCAGGTCAATATTCAAGAGCAGGAAGTGATCATCCAATGTCTGGCAAGCTTCACGTGTTTTCTCAAATGCATCCCAGGCACTGTCGTTTGCCTCCAGGTCAGCATACAGGTTCCCCAGGTTGAATAATAGGTAAGCCTCGCTGCGCAGGATCCCGTTACTTCTTGCCAATGTTAGCGCCTGCTCGAATAGTTTGGCTGCTTCAATGTAGTTACCAGATAAGTGGTGCAGGCTTCCCAGGTTATTCAAGACAAAAGATTGCCTGGAGGTATTCCTGACACCCTGCCAGTAAGCGAGTGCCTGTTCATATTGTGTTACCGCTTGGCGTGTGTCGCCCTGATATTGGCAACACATCCCCAATTCCATGTGAACCATAGCCGTGTTTTGTTCATCATTGACGGATTCGTACAATAAAAGCGATTGGTCTAACTTTTCGCGGGCTTCATCGAGTTGCCCTTGATATTGTAAGCTGACTCCCACTGCGCGGCATGCTTCAGCTTGAACTGAACGCGATTTCACCTCTCCTCTCGATAGCTCCAATGCCTCCAAACCATCATGAATGGAGGCCTTGTAATTACCCTTGTAACGTTGTGCCGTGGCTCTCCTCGCCAGGGTGTGAGCCAATCCTGGCCAGTCATTATGCTCTCGCTGGGCTGCCTCCGCCCGGTTCAAATATTCCAGGCTTTTTTCAACCTGACCTTGGATCAGTAAGACTGTTCCTTTATGCGAGATTAAACTCGGGTGCGAATCCAGGATTTCAACCGGTAAAGCATCGATCCATTTTGCCAGTATCGCAAATTGCGCATTGCGGATCAACGACGTGCCGGCTTTCTCGACCAGTTCTGCCGTGGCCGAATTGTCTCCAATCCGCTTGTAAAGTGAATAAGCCCGCGCCCATTCCTCACGCTCGGTATACACATGTGCGATCCGGCGTAATAACGCCTCCACCTGGTCTGGTCTTTCTTTCTCGAGTTGAGTTCTTAAAAACTCTCCAAAAAGATGGTGGTAGCGCAGCCACCTTCCATCCACACCTACCGGTAAAACGAATAAGTTGTTTTGTACCACCTGATTGATCAATGCCCGCCAATTACCGTCCGACCCCCAGATGGACGCACACAAAGACACATCGAATTCATCTAAAAATGAGGTACGCAGCAGAAAATCCCGGATTTCCGCCGTTTGTTGGTCAAGGATTTCTTGAGCCAGGTAAGTGTACAGCTCGATTCCGGTGACCCGTGCTGCCCTCATCTGGTTTGTCATTCCCGATCCCATCACCTGGGCGGAGAGCATCAAACCGGTGATCCATCCTTCTGTGTCACGCGCCAGGTCTTGTGAGGCTGAATCTGATAGGGTGACGTGGTAGTTTTGCAGAACAAAGGATTGGATTTCATCTGCTCGGAAGGCAAGCTCTTCAAAACCGATACCTCCCACCTGTGAGCGGGCTACCAACAAGGGCAGGTCTGGTAGGCTGAGTAACGTGCGTGAGCTAAGAATTAAATGGCAGTTTTCTGCCGATGCATTGATAAAACGGTTGATGAATGCCTGGATTTCCTTGACGTTGCTCACCAGGTGGTAGTCATCCAGAATGATCAGGAAATGCTCCTGAATATGTTCGTAAGCGTCGTTGACAATTACTGAGACGAGCTGGTTGATATCAGGATTAAATGGGTTGATAGCCTTTAAAGCGGCTTTGGAGGCTTCTCCAAATGTGGGGAAGCCTCGGTGCAGTGTAGCAATAAAATAAGCAAAGAATCGTTCTGGTGTCTGGTCAAGGTCATCCACCGCATACCAGCACACGGGCAAATCCACCTGATAGGCAAAATCAATCAATAATGAAGTCTTGCCATAGCCTGCCGGCGCGATCACCAGGATTAGCTTCTCATCCAACAGGTCGTATAGCAGGTTGATCAGGCGCTGACGGGTGAATAGCTCCTTACGGCGTTGTGGAAGTATGACCTTGGTGGGGGTCGGTTTTCTTGCCATGTGCGTGCCAGGTTGCGTTGATCTTGGTAGCTTTACAGTATAGCATAAACCTTCTAATTTCATCTCAACTCGTAAATCCAGCGGATTAAATTGACCGGCTGCGAGATATGCTTTACACTTAGGCAATTTGGTTCAATAGATTGCTTGCCCTTCACACTTGGTCATTGTGATTTTGTCCAGATGAGACTTCTCCTCTGAGGCTGTCCATGTGCAAAATTTTTCTCATCTTGCTGCTTTTATCGTTGCTGTTTTTATCACCCGTATCAGTCTCAGCCGATAATACACTCAATGTTTATTTTGCAGGGACAAGTGGCGCAATATCCACCGCTCTAACCCTGGATAAAAACATCCAGCTGGTTAGCGATGTTTCTGCAGCGGATGTTTTTGTGCTTAATGGTGCGATAACCGATGATGCAGCCATCCTGGCGCGCATACAGCAAGGGGCAGGTCTGGTGCTGATCCTTGGACCAGACTTGTCCTCTTCTCAGCTAAACACATTTCTAGGTGTAAATACATCCTTCATTTACATAGACGCTCCGCTGAGCTTAATCACCTCCTCTACTATCTCAGACCCAATCCTGAAAGATATTATCTGGACGGGTTCTCCTCAAGTGCGTCAGCGCTATTCACTCTCGGGCTCGAGCTTCACTCCATTGGTGTCTGGCTTTGAAGATGGATCACTGATCCTGGGCAAGATGCGTAGGGGTGAAGGGCAGGTTTATCTCTTTACAGCATTTCTCAACGGAGATAATCCTCAATTTCAAGAATGGGCATATTTCAATTATCTGATCTACTACTTGGTGGAGAGTTCTGCCGCACGCACCCCGCTACCTTTTGCTAAGTATCCCGCCTCCCCGGTGCCCCATGCCAGCGATCAAATCATTCTGTACCTCCTCCTGGCTGGTCTGTTGCTCATCTCCGGTTTAGCATATTGGATTGTGCGTCGTTATAGCCTTCGTCACCCCGAAGCCCTGGATGTAGTCGTTTCCGACCGTGAAAAATTTACCGTCCGAGAGGCTCACACCGATTGGGAGGATATCGGTTTTCACCGTCCCCTAGCGGGTTTCTTCATGGCTTTCTTTTTGGGCATCCTCATTTTTGTTCCACTCATCATCTATCAAAATTTGGTCCTGCCAGTTTACATCCTCCCTTCAGCCCAGGCAATTGGTATTTGGGGGCGTGTGACCCAGTTCTTTGCCTTGATCTGGAACTTCTTCGATATGGGCACCAGCATTGCCTTTGTTAAGTTTTTTTCTCAGTATCGGGTTCATGATCCGCGACGCGCAGTTCAGTATGGGCAGGTGTTCGTTTGGTGGCAGGCACTCTCGGGCGCAATCCAGGTTGCCATCATGGTGGCTCTGGCTGGCTCACTCTTGCCCAGCACGGTTTATGCCATCTATGCCTGGAGTATTATCATCCACACTTTTATCCAGATCCCTGGGTTTTATCAGGTGATGCGCAATGCCCTCACCGGCTTGCAGCGATTTGACTATGCTCAGATTCTAGACCTGGCGTTGGCGGTTTTATTCCCCATGATCACCCAACCAGTCTTGGTCACCCTTATGGTTGCCTGGGGGAAGTCGCACCCCGTCTTTGGTGCCTCTACTGGAGGGTTACTCGGTATGGGTTTGGCTGCCTATGCTGCTGAATTATCGACCTTTGTGTTAGGAATGTGGCTTTATCGTCGTCTTGGGTATAACGCCCGTTTGTACTTCCTAGCCCATTTCGATTGGTCGGTGATCAAGGATTCTTTCCGTTTCGGGGTTTTCGAAATGCTTGGGTCCGCTGCCTGGGGTATTGGTCAATCTGTAGAGATCCTGATCAGCCAGGCGTATCTGGTTAATTATGCTGAAGTGTGGGGCAATTGGGTGCTGGCTCAGAATTTTGTCTATGCCTTCAACGTCACTTCCACACTCTACAACAACCTCATGCCCTCCATCTCCGAAGCCATTTCGCATGGACGAAAGCTGCTCAGCCAATATTATTCTGCCATGGGCTATAAGTGGGGAGGGATGATCAGCACCATGCTTGGGGCAATCCTGCTTGCGGTGGCTGACCGTTTCATCCTGGGTGCCAGCGGTCCAGAGTTTATCCGAGCAGCCCAATATAGCACGCCACTGCTCATCTGGGGCATCATTCAGTACCCCTCCTGGGTGGGTGATAATGTTCAGCTGGGTGCCAACAAGCCCTGGATGAAAGGCGCCCTGGTGGGTATGGAACAAGTCATTCGGATCATCTTGGCCTTTATCTTATTAGCCCGCTTACAAATCAATGCCTTGATCATTGCATATATCGTCGCCCTTATGACCAAGAATATCATTGCTTATTGGGCTAACCATAAATTATGCTTTCCGCAGCGTTTTTACTTTTGGCAATCGTTGGGAGCTCCATTCCTGGCTGGGCTGGTTCACTATGTTATCTTGCGCTGGATCAGTGGTCTCATCTGGCGGGGTGACCAGGTATCCAGCATCCTGATGCTCACCATTGCGATTCTCCCTTCCTACCCGCTGTTCGCTTTTTTCTATGGGCTTTTTGGGGGTTGGGATGATGCCACCCTTGAGGAGGTCCGGCGTGCGGCAGGTCTAACCACCTTCATGAAGCCGTTAGCATGGCTTTTCTGGAAGTCAACTGCTTTGGGTGCGCATATCAGCCCGCTCCATAATCGCTTCCCCATCACCAATCGCCAGGCAGCCTTGGATGAAGCAATTACCTTAACCCACGAGAGAGTGGATCTATAAAAAATGCGAGCCGAATAAGGGCTCGCAAGGCATTGCAGCTATTCAGTTTTTTGTTTCTGAGCTCAGTCTGACCAGGAACAACCCTCAAGAATCATTTCCAATGCCATTGTATGACTGCATGTCTGACGGGTCTTAAAAAAATCACAATCGCACTGCCAGGCATTATCGATATATTTCACAGTGTGGGGGTTGTTATCCCCATCGAATGTAACAATAAGCGATTTTACATGGATGCGTTCACGCTGTTCGGCATAGCGTTTTGCTTTCTCTCGCTTGCGGATCAAGCCAGAATCCATATCTTTCTATTTGTCTCCTTTCATCGGTTGTTTTTTTCTTTTTTAACAAAAAGGCACGCGTCAACAAACGCGTGCCTCTAAAAATGGCAAAAAAAATTCACTTTTGAGAGAAAAACTCGCATAGCGGTATCTTCTCCGTTCTATTTCAGTATAAGCCAATTTAGTCTGAAAGTCAACGACCTATACTGACGGTCACCCTACGATTTCCCTACATTGTCACAATTTCACACTTGTAAATGCCTTTTCCATCCAGATTAGCGTCTGGTGCGGATAGAAGCCTGCCTGTCGCAGCACATCGACTGCTGCCCCCGCAGGAAAATTCAAGCCTAACGGTTGTCCTTGCCGGATGGAATTCCGCGCTTTGGCGAGTAATACCATGACGGCATCTTCATCCATCTGCTCTGGAATAGCTAGCCATAATGTGTCCGTGAATCCAGTGGTGTGTCTCCAACTTACGACACCTTTCAGCTCGCCATTACGCTCCGCGCTCCAATGATGTAGAAATTCAAAGATGAAGGCACGATAAATCTTTCCCCACACATCTGGGCGGAATAAATTCCAATCAAATCGGATATGCCAGGTAATCTCAACCGGGTAAATGCGGTTCAGCCACTCCCGCTGCATTGCCCAGTGACCCGATTGGCGCTTGCCAACTCTTACCCCTTCTGGGCTGGGCTGCTCTGAATGATT
This sequence comes from Anaerolineales bacterium, assembly GCA_049281855.1. GTDB lineage: Bacteria > Chloroflexota > Anaerolineae > Anaerolineales > UBA4823 > FEB-25. The sequence continues at coordinate 7,034 of JBAPSY010000302.1, read as the reverse complement.
TGGTCCGCTGTACCAGCTCGTGCGGCGCAATCGTTCCTTGAAACCATTGATTTCATAGATATGGAAGGCACTTGGGTTATCATCGCGCACCTGCAACCACGCACTCGCGGCTCCATGCTCTTGAGCATGCTTCAAGGCAATGACGGTGAGCGCCTTGGCAATCCCGCGCCCACGATAATCCGGGTGGGTCGCCACATTGGCAATCATATAACCCCTTTTTCCTTGTACCATGATCGGGATCAGGCTGAGATTTCCCACCAACCTTCCATCCTCTTCCCACACATACCCGGAGGGAGGCATCGGTGCTTCATCGATCAGGTTGCTTGCCCATCCCATCAGGGAGGCATTCTGCGCAGCCCTGCGCATCTCATTCAGGTATTGTTTACCCTCGGGGTCAAGCGTATCATAAAAGCAAACCTCTACCAGATCCGCAACTTTAGCCAGGTCACGGCGCATATCGAGACGTCGCAGATGCCTATCCGCTAAAGATGAGAGCATGATGTCCGTTACCATATAATCTACCATTTTACTCTATCTATCTTGTTTAGTCAGAACAAAGAATGGATAGATTAAAAACTTCACGAAATCTTTAAAATCTTTTGATATACTGATTGGAATGATTCCTTCCAGCAGGCTCTTAGCCCAGGATGATCCGGTGAACAAATGAGTCGAACCATATTGGTGGTAGATGATGATCGTAAAACAGTTGACCTGATCCGTCTCTACTTGGAGAAGGATGAGTACCAGGTATTAGTGGCTTATGATGGTCGTCAGGCACTGGAGACCGCCCGCCGTCTACGTCCTGACTTGATGATTCTTGACTTGATGCTGCCAAAAATCGACGGACTTGATATTTGCCGTACCCTGCGTGAGGAAACCAACCTCCCGATTATTATATTGACCGCTAAAACTACCGAGCAGGATAAGCTGATCGGACTTGACCTTGGTGCTGATGATTACATTACCAAACCGTTCAGCCCGCGTGAGCTAATGGCACGCATGCGTTCTGTGTTGCGCCGTTCGGCTGAGGAAAAGCAGAGTGGTCCAACACGTATCGATTGTGGTGACCTGGTGGTGGATTTTATGCGCCGACAGGTTTGCCTTCTGGGTGAGTTAATCCACCTCACTCCAAAAGAGTTCCGTCTGCTTGAAATCCTCATTCGCCAGCCGGAAAGGGTTTTTTCGCGCCTTGATCTCCTCGAAGGTGCATTTGGTTATGATTATGGCGGACTGGAACGCACTGTTGATGTCCATATCATGAACCTGCGCAAGAAGATCGAGCTGAACCCGGAACGGCCTCGCTACGTCCAGACTGTCTATGGGATTGGTTATAAGTTTACAGAAGACGCAATCAAATCAAAAAAAACATCAGACAGGCGCGAGAGAATAGATGTTCAATAGCCTGCGGGTACGCCTGCTCCTGACCCTGTTGGCTGTGGTTGGGGTGGCTCTTGCTACCATGGCAATCTATACCAGCCATACAACCAGTAGTGAATTTCAGCGTTCTGTCACCGGCATATTGCGCTATCGCAACTTCCGCCTCGATCGAAAGATTGCGAATATTCAGGAATATGTCACCCGACATACCGGTGAGCAGGATATTTGGCCTGGCTTGCAATCCATGATGGAAAGTATGGCTTCCTCCTCAAAGACGCGTTTTGTCCTAGCCGACCTGGATGGCAAAGTGTATGCTGATTCAAGCCTTGAGTTGGTAGGTCAAATGATCAAAATCCGCCAATCCAAACCTTTTGCGGTTTATCTGATTGAAGGTATACCCATCCTGGCTTTTTATGAACCACTGGATATTCCCAGCCCACAGCAGATTCAACAAGGTTTTATCTCTTCGGTAAACCAGTCAATACTTATCGCAATCCTGGTTGCCGGGTTGCTAGCTGTCTTATTGACCTTGATTTTCTCCCATAGCATTCTTTCACCAATTGATGCGCTGACCAGTGCAGCTCAAAAAATGGAGCATGGTGATCTCACCCAGCGTGTCGGGGTGAAAGCCAAGGGGGAGGTGGGTGATCTGGCGCAAGCCTTTAACGCTATGGCGGATGGCTTGCAGCGCGTTGAGCAGCTTCGTCGCAATATGGTTACTGATGTAGCTCACGAGTTACGCACCCCTCTTACCAACCTGCGCGGCTACCTGGAAGCCATGCAGGACGGTGTGCTGGTTCCAACACCTGAAAACATTGCCTCCGTACACCAGGAAGTGATGCTTTTAAGCCATCTAGTGGATGATCTTCAAGAGCTGGAACTCATCGAAGCTGGTCAGCTGAGGTTGAATAAGCAATCCATTGACCTGGATCAGGAGGTCGAAAAAGCGATTGCCGTCACTCAGCAAGAGGCAGATGCTAAAGGTATCCACCTGAATGCTATAATTCCTCATGATCTGCCGTTAGTATATGGTGACCCGGAACGCCTCGGGCAAGTCTTGCGAAATCTGTTGGAGAATGCTCTCGCATATACTCCCGCTAGCGGAAATGTCTCGGTCGTAGCTCATCGTGAAGACGGAGTAGTGGAAGTGAGTGTACGCGATACGGGCATCGGCATTGCGCCTGAACACCTGCCATTTGTCTTTGAACGTTTTTATCGGGCGGATAAGTCTCGCACCCGCACAACGGGTGGTGCAGGTCTTGGTCTGGCAATCGTCAAACAAATTATCGAAGCCCAGGGTGGGCATGTCTTTATAGAAAGCGCCTTGGAGAGTGGGACTAAAATTTCTTTCACACTGCCAATATCGAATAACATGGGATGAACAAACTGATTCAAGAAGCAAACTATGCTTAGATTTATCTTTCGTCGCCTCGCCATCCTCCCCTTTGCTCTTATCCTGATTCATTTCCTTGGGTTCAGTTATGCATATGTCGCTCGTCCGATCCGTGCGGCACGCACACCTTATTTGCGTGAGCAAGTCAACAATCCTCTCCCCCTGTTGGATTCCTACCAGCAGCACATTGAGGATATCTTCAATGGGTCATTGCTTCGCCCGCCTGAGAAGGGTCCTCAGATTGGATCTTTTGCCCAGGATTTATGGCATGCATTTCTTGCCAGCGTAGGTCTCCTCTCGATTGCCCTTTTCCTGAGCATCCTTCTGGGTCTGATATTGGGACTGCTGGCAGTTAGAAATCAGCCCCCCGGGGTGCGCGGCTGGCTGACACCTCTTTCCACCATCGGCCTGGCAATGCCGAGTTTTTACATTGGCAGCCTCAGCGTTTTGGCTATTGTATATCTGGCCCTGGTAAGAGGACCGGCCGGCGAAGGTGGGATTCCCATTCGAGGTTTTGGCTGGGATAAACACCTCATCCTGCCTGTCTTCGCGCTCATGCTGCGCCCGACCGTTCAGATTGCCCAGGTAACTGCGAATTTGCTTGCTGGTGAGCTGGGGAAGCAATACATTATTGCCGCGCGCAGTTTTGGGCATACCTGGCGTGATATCCGCTGGCGCCAAGCCATGCGCAATATCGTTGCTGGGGTAATTTTATCCATCGCCGGCTCATTCCGGATGCTCGTCGGCGAGCTGGTTGTGATTGAATGGTTGTTCAACTGGCCAGGATTGGGCAAGATGTTGGCCTCTACCTTGGTTCCAGGTCAATTGAGTGCAAACTTGGGTGCCTCAGCCTTATTCTTAGATCCCCCCACCGTCGCTTTGGATATTACCATCATTGGAGCTTTATTTTTGCTTGCAGACTTATTCGCCTCAGTGTTGGTGCGAATTATCGACCCACGTTTGAGAGCGCAGGATGAAACTGCACCCTCCGGAAGTCTCGGATGAGCCTCGATAGACTCACCGAAGCTCAGCTAGCCATGCAACGTGGCGAGAGGAATCGTGCCCTTAAATTATTAGGTCAGGTACTTCTCTCTGACCAGCACAATGAACAAGCCTGGTTAATGATGGCGCGCCTGGTAGATACTGAGCAGCAGGTGATTGACTGCCTGGAATGGGCTTTGAAGATCAACCCATATAACACCTCTGCCAGGGTTGCGTTAATCGCCCTCAAACGCAAGGCTCCATCTCGAGTTCGCTCTATACCTTCATCCCCACACATGGGAATCCCCCGAATAGTACAGCCTGGAGAGAGGAAAATCCCTGCTGAGGTTGCACCGGAAGTGCCTTTTGATAAGTCACTCCTCCTCGCTAAACCGAATGGAAGAGACGTTCGACCCCTTCACCACAAGATCAACTGGTCTCTCTTGATTGGAACACTGATCGTTCTGTTTGTTGTCATGATTGCTGCGATTGGACCACAGATTGCTCCGCAAGATCCGATGGCAGAACATGCCATACTACAAGTTGGAAATAAATGGTTTATCCCACCTTTCAACGCATTCCAGGTACCAGGATACTTCCTGGGTAGCGATGAATTTGGCCGTGATCTGCTCAGTCGCCTCCTTTTTGCTATTCGCCCCACCTTGATCATGGTATCCATTGTGGCAGTGGTTAGGCTTTTCCTTGGCACATTGATTGGGTTGGGGGCAGGCTGGTCCAACGGTCGGGTTGGTCGCTTCCTGGATACCCTCATCTCTGCTGCTTTGTCCGTACCTGTTTTGATGGTCGCTCTTGGTGCGATTGCCATGCTGGGAGCTGAACTAGGCTTGCTGGCATTTATCGTCGGATTATCGATAAACGGTTGGGGTGAGACGGCGCGTTTTGTCCGCGAACAGACCAAGGTTATCAAAGACCAGCTCTATATAGAATCAGCCCGCGCATTGGGCGCTTCAACCTTCCAAACGGTCATACAGCACATCCTGCGCCAGATTATGCCGATGGTTTGGATGCTCTTTGCTTTCGAGATTAGTGGCACGCTGATGGTGACCGCCGGATTAGGATTCTTAGGCTATTTTATTGGCGGTGATGTTTGGATTGAAGTCAGGGATTTTGTCTCTCGCCGCACGAGTGGGGCACCCGAGTTGGGTCAGATGCTGGCTACGTCCTGGGTGAACTTATTGCAGCCCTGGCCCTTGTTTCTCACCGGTTCGGTCATTTTTACCACCGTCTTGGGTTTTAATCTGCTTGGTGATGGCTTGCGCTTTCGCCTGAATCCTGAATATATCAACCGCAACAGCTTGCTCGCCCTTTTCAGTCATCGATTTAACTTCTGGTTTGAACAGTATATCAGTTATCCCACTTCGAGCTGGCTCAAAGCCAATCGCCTGCGTCCTGCATTGGTATTAACCGCCGTGATTGCACTGTCTGGCAGCCTGTATCTCTACCAAACCAAATTCGCCAACCGTTTCAACCCTACCCAAACCACACTGACTGTCCCTGGCAGGCAGATCTGGGCGTCTGAGAAGGTTGATCCATATCGGACGTGTTATTTGAATTCCATCGGTCCGGCGAATCCCCACAAACTGTGGGTGATCAATCACCCGGCAGGCTTTTCAGGCAACCCGGTGATATCTGCTGATGGCACGATCTATGTGGCGGGTCTGGATGCAATATTGTTGGCATTGAATCCCGATGGAACAGTACGCTGGAAAACCACCCTGCCTGAGATACCGTTGGGTCCGTTGGCATTGGGGCCGCAGGGAATTATTTACGTCACTGATTCTAAGGGTGGCCTTTCTGCCTTCAGCTTAGATGGTAATTTATTGTGGACGTATTCGACAGACGTCACCGGGAAACCCACTCATGGAGCGATCGTTGCCCCCTATGGCACCATCTACTATCTACTCGAAACTCCACTTGGCGATACCCTATTCGCCTTGCTGCCAAATGGTCAGCTGCTTTGGTCCATAAAACCTGGCACCCGCGCTGCGGATATGGGATTACGCCTTTCACCTGACGGAAAGGAAATATTTGTTAAGAATGTTGTGGTTAATGTCGTGGATGGGTCGCTTGTGGATATAACGCTGCCTACCCAGTTTAGCCCCATCCTCGCCCCTCAGGCTCACCTCCTGGTGGGTGCGGACGGGAAGACCTACCTGCTTGCCGGACATGTGGTTATTCAATGGACCCAAACCACACAGGGATTTAATATCGTGCAAAGCGCAGATTGGAACTATCGCGGTGCCGGGATGAACTCGAATAGTGGTCTCCCAGTGGATGCAGGCGTGACTCCCAAGGGCGATATCTGGCTCTTCTACTCTGGCTATTATGGTGGCACGTCGGTTTACTGGTTGGACCCGACCGGTAAGATCCTCGGCAGCTTTTCTGTTCAATATTCTCAATCAACTCAACTCGTCGCCATCGACGGGGATAGTACTACATATATCTGTGGCCTGGGTTTCTCCTCTGCTGAAGGTCCTGCCACAGTGTGTCAAGCGTATCGTCAGGATGCACCTTCACCTCTCTGGAGTTATACTTTCGACCTGGGAGTTTATGAGGTTACGGGTGGGGTCATGGCACCAGGTAGATTGTATGTCACTACGTCTGAAGGATCCCTCACCGCTTTGGGGGATTCAGGCAGTGCCTCTCCCACCCCGATTGCCACTCCTTGAGATGTAGCACCTCCATTTTGTCATCAAGGAGCGTTCTTTGCGACGCAGCCTCAAGGGCGTTTTTTGCCCGAAGCATCAAGGAGCGTTCTTTGCGATGCAGCCTCAAGGGCGTTTTTTGCCCGAAGCATCGCGAGTGCACTTTACGAGCTATGAAGAACGTTCTTTGTGAGCGAGGGAAGAGTGTTCTTTGTGAGCGAGGGGAAGCAATCTTCCCCTTCCATCCCATTGATATCACCTCTCGAATTCCTCTCCCGATTGGTTAATAGCCTGTATACAAACCTCATATACAACTCTTACGGGGTATATGTCTTGCATTAACATACTCAATGTTATAATCTTCCAGATAAGGAAGGATTATTACCTATGATGCGATTTGATCGTTTTACTGAACGTGCACAGGAGGCAGCCCAGCGCGCTGCTGAGATTATTCAACGCTATGGGCACAATCAGATTGATACCGAACACATCCTGCTAGCACTCATTGAGCAACCTCAGGGTGTGATCCCTCAGATTCTTGAATATCTTAAGGTCGATGCCAACGCCCTCACCGAGCGTCTGGATTACGTCTTGCGCACCAGCCCCAAAGCCAATAT
>JBAPSY010000301.1:0-2710 GCA_049281855.1 Anaerolineales bacterium | reverse complement strand
GCGCTCATCACATCCAGACCTGTAGTAGGCTCATCCAGGAAGATCAGCGGTGGTCGATGCGCCAGGGCTGCAGCGATGGTTAGGGCGCGTTTCATGCCGCGCGAGAGTTTGGCAAACGGAGCGTCGCGCTTCTCGCTCAGGCGGAAGCGATCAAGCAGGGCTTCGGCACGCAGCTTTCGCTCCTGACGCGGCACACCGTAGAGTTGCATGGCAAAGACAAGGTTGTCGAAGGCTGTGAGCTCGTCATATAGATTCGAAGCCTCAGGGACGACCCCAATTTGCTTCTTGATGCGCGATATGTCGTGGGCTAAATCCATGCTTAGTAGGTGCGCCTTCCCAGAAGTTGGGCGCGCCAGGCCGGTTAACATGCGGATGGTGGTAGTCTTCCCCGCTCCGTTGGGTCCGAGAAAACCAAATACCTCGCCTTTCCCAACGCTGAAGTCAATTCCATCCACAGCACACAGGGGTGGACGGCCTTTGTCTGCAGGGTAAATCTTGGTCAGCTTCTCGACTTGAATAACTTCATTCACAATAGACACTCCTGTAAAGTTGTAGGTAGAAAATCAGCATAGGCATCCCGATATGCAGCTCGTATAAAGTATTCCCGCCCAAAGAACAACCGGAAGCGTTCTTCGGATGTGCCTGCCATTGGCGACGAGCTCCACTGGGTGGCATGGCAGCGCATGGCAGCCAGCTTCGTCTCCCACACTGCTGAAATATCCACGCTGAGTGCAATGGATTTGTCCGTTACGGCGTGCATCTGGTGCATGCCCAACCTATTTGCTAATGATTGCGGCACCGCAATGGTGTATAACGCAGCTATCTCTTCTACGCGGTTGAAAACTTCTGTGGTCCACTGACCAACAATAATATGATCAGGATGACCAGATAATCCATCTGGCCCAAAACTGAGCAATACTTGTGGGTGAACCTGGTGGACAACGGTCAGAATGTCGGCGATCACTCGTTTGGGATCAGCCTCCGTCAGATGGCCATCCGGGTAGTCCAGCAGGTGCGGTGGCTGGATACCCAACGCGGCGCTTGCGCAGTGCAACTCACGCTCGCGCACGCTGGGCAGTTCGTCATGCGTAAACAGTGGAGGCTCTCCGCAAGACCCCGCCTCGCCGTGCGTCAAGGTCAGCACATGCACTTTTACCCCCTGCCGTGCGAGAAACGCCAACGTCCCCCCGGGGCGGAAGGTTTCGTCGTCGGGATGAGCGAAGATGGCAAGCAGTGCGGGCGTATCTCCAAACACTCTCTTTTTCTTTATGGAACCTGCACTGCCAGCAGGCGCATCCGCTCAACAGCAACAATGCTGCGAACGACATTGGGCGGTACAACTACCAGTGAACCAGTCTTCAACCCCGCCTGCTCGTCCGCTACATTCAGTTGACCGCTGCCTGCCATCACCAAATATTGGATCCGTGAACGCATGACACACGGCCCAACCATCTGACCCGGCTCAAGGCACAAGAGCAGTGTCACCAGACCCTCAGACTGATGAAAAACAATGGGTTGCACTTCATCCGCCGTAAACTTTTGCATGGATTCGATATCAATCACTTGAATGGTCATTAGATTTTTTCCCCTATTACTTTTACTGTATCTGACCATCAAGGCTAATGAAAAAAGTATGGCTTGGTGAGAGAAGTGGTTCGCATGAGTATTTGCTGCGTTCGCTTGGGAATAGCGTCATCGAAAAGGCTATTTGCGCAGATCTGCCAACATTTCTTCAACAGCCTGCACTTCCTTCTTCAGCTCGTCCAGATAAGATTCTAATTCAGCAATCTGTTCGGTCTTGGTCTGATAGCGCCGTTCAAAGTGTCCAGCGTGACCGCCACATTCACAACCACAGCTGCACTCCTGGCCTGTTTGACAATCACAATGCTTACACATAACAATTCTCCTTTACTTTGGGAATAAGGTATCGTAATCCGATAGAAATCGGCCTAACGACTGATGGGTTTGATGAATCGTTGCCGCCCAGGCATGCAAAAATTCCATGCCTTGGTCAGTTAATTCGTACACGCGCCGCGCTGGGCCGCTGTTCTGGGTATCCCAGGTGGAACAGACAAGTCCATCTTCCTCGAGGGAGCGTAACATCCGGTAAAAATTACCTGGATCGGGGGTGGCGCTGCCTTCCTGACCCAAACGCTCAATCAGCTCATACCCATGGGATGTTTTTTTAGCCAATTCGAGTAGCAAGCGCGGTTGGGTGAAGTTAGGTACCCGCTCCACCTTGCAATGGCATTCTCCTGACCTGGATTTCTCGCTATCACACATATTTGTATAACTCCCTTAGATGTATTTTACATATACAAGTATAAAAGAATATAAACCAATTGTCAATGATGATGTTCGGGTGATAATGTTCGGGGGAAACCGAAAGGATTAAACCAGGGTATCAACTCGTGGATTCGCGATAAGGGAGAATAAGTTGAGGAATTACAGCGAGAATTACGAGATGAAGGCGGAAGTGTTGACCATCGGTGGGTTATCGACGCATGGGGGGAAAGTAGAAGCTGCCAGTCCAGTATTCTCGAATGCAGACAAACAGGGGTATGGCACTCGAATAACGGTCACTTTACCGTGTACGGCGCTATGAATGCTACGGAATAAAGCTCAAACTATATCTTAGAAAACTTATATAAGTACCCTCTCTGGCACATCTGTCTCAAATATTCTCGCCGATCCTACAACACCTATATTC
>JBAPSY010000300.1:0-7337 GCA_049281855.1 Anaerolineales bacterium | reverse complement strand
ATATAATACGGGAAGTGTGATCAGCCCTTGCCTAAGGTCACTCGCCACGGGTTTCCCCATCGTGGTTTGTTCGCTTGTGAAATCTAGAATATCATCAATAATCTGGAAGGCGATCCCAATTTCATATCCGAATTGTTTCATAACTGTCGTCACATAATTATCAGAATTGCTCAATAAGGCAGCGGTTGTAGTGCAAGCTTCGAATAGTGAGGCTGTTTTTGCATAAATTCTGCGATAATAATCTTCTCGATTTGCTACCCACTTGCTGCTAAATAATTGGGTGATTTCACCATTAACAATCGTAGCAAGAGTTTCCGCAAAAATCCTCATTACATCAACCGATCCGGTCTCTGCAGCTAATTTGGCAGCTTTTGCAAATATGAAATCACCAGTTAGCACTGTTGCGGCCGGTGACCATTGGGCATTTAAAGTGGGTATTCCTCGCCTGATCATTGCACCATCGATTAAATCATCGTGTACAAGTGTGGCGGTATGGAGGGATTCTATTGCAGCAGCAAGGGTGACCAATTTTTCAGGATCAGCTCCCAACATTTTTCCGGTCAATAAAGTCACAATAACTCGAATACGTTTCCCACCCGAGCTTAGTAAATGATGCAAGGCAGCTCCCACAGCCGTATGGTGTCCATCTGCTTGAGCTCGCATTCTTTCTTCAACGAGCATGATCCGATCTTCGATGGGAGCAATAAATGTGGCGTCTATCAACTAATAACTCTCCAATTAAACAGCTTATGAGCTTCTTCTGTCGTAATACTTGCGACTTCGTCAACAGGATAGGCTTTTAATTCCGCAATCTTTTCTGCCACAATTCTAACATTAGCTGGCTCATTACGCTTCCCTCGATATGGATGTGGCGTTAAATATGGGGCATCAGTTTCTATGAGCAAGCTTTCCAATGGTAAAGAGCAAACTACTGACTGAAGTACTTGCGAATTACGAAATGTCACTGGTCCAGAAATGCCAATCTTGAAGTTGAGTGAAGTGCACGCTTTTGCAAATTCAACGGTTCCAGAGAATGAATGCATCACCCCAGGGTTATGAGTTAATTTTGACTTGCTTATCAATAATGCTCGATACCAAATAGTAAGAATATCAAGGATATCTTCAAACGCCTCGCGATTGTGAATGATTACGGGTAATCCAAGGTCTGCCGCTAATTCTAATTGCTTTGAAAATATTGAGCGTTGTAATTCTCTGGGAGTATATTCCCGATAATAATCCAATCCAATCTCTCCGATGGCGAGTACTTTCTGTTCACCAGCCAGTTGCTTTAGTTCAGAAAGCGAAGTTATCGTCCAACTCAATCCATTATTGGGGTGCACACCTACTGCTGCATATACCTCAGAGTAATCAACGGAGCATTTTAATGCTGCTTTGCTAGTCTCAATATCGATCCCGGGATTTAACATTCTACTAATTCCATTCTCTCGGGCTCGTTCGATTACATAAAGACGATCACGATCAAACGCGTCTAAGTTGAGGTGACAATGCGTATCTACTAAACGCAGCGATGAATTTGATGTCACTACTTTAATCCTGCCACCTCTAACCCATCCTCCAGGATCGCCTTTACTCGTTCTGGATGTGTGGTTTCGCAATACACCCTCATAATTGGTTCAGTACCCGAAAACCTGATCAGCATCCAGCCACCATCTTCCAAATTAAACTTGAATCCATCGGTTGCATCCAAACTCGTTACCTTAACTCCTCCAATGAGAGCGGGTTTGCTGTTCAGGATACGTTGCTCACGTGAGTTTCGATCACCAGTAAAGGGTGTATCAATTCGGTCATAATAATGGGCACCAACCTTTTTGAATAAAGTACTGAGCAATTCTGATGGTTTTTGCCCCAATCGCACCATCATGTCTAGGATATACAGTCCGGCCAAAATCCCATCTCGCTCAGGTACATGCCCCCGAAATGCATACCCACCTGATTCTTCTCCACCTAACATGGCATTGGTTTCCAACATTTTAGGAGCGACGTACTTAAACCCGACGCCTGTTTCATAAACCGGAACATCGTAGAGCTTACCTAATTTGATAAGCATATTGGTGGTGGATAAGGTTTTTACTATCGGTCCACGCTCTTTCCGAACTTCAAGAAAATAATATCCCAACAGACCAAACACCCTGAGTTGATCGATAAATTGACCAGCTTCGTCACCCACACCTAACCGATCTGCATCTCCGTCTGTGATAATTAAAACATCAGCTTTGCGCCTGATTGTATCTTTCAGCCCTACATCGACATTCGGTGGAATCGGTTCAGGCCGTTTCATCTCAGGAAATATCGGATTGCGTACGTTATGGATTTCCTCCACCCTTGTCTTTCCACCATTTAGAAGGTGAGGAAACCATCCAATCCCATTTCCCCACATGGGTTCCACCAGCACATTCAATCCGGCATCCTTGATGTTTTGCAAATCGATTAAACGTTCAATTTGTTCAAGATACGCTGGATTGGGATCAAATAATATAATCCGACCCTGAGATATTCCATCTTCAATCGATATATGATGAGCACCTTCCACAGTATCTGGAATACGTGATTCAATCTCGACCAATCCCTCTGGATCAATTGCACCCCCGTGTTCATCACGTACTTTAAATCCATTGTCGGTAGCTGGATTATGTGAAGCGGTAATATTCACCGCACCTATGGCTTTTTTATTCACTACTGAATATGATATCGCTGGGGTCGGAGTGGCTTTGTCGGTCAGGTAGACCTTAAGATTATTAGCTGCTAACACTTCTGAAACGGCAATCGCAAAATTCTCAGAATGAAAACGTTGGTCATATCCAACGACCACCCATTCATCGAGAGCGCCTTTATTCAACAAGTATTCTGCAAACCCCTGTGCGCACCGTCGTATATTGGCAAAAGTGTAATCTTCAGCAATCCTGCCCCGCCAGCCATCTGTCCCAAAATGGATTTTTTCCACTTCTAAGCCTCCAGAGCATAAAATGGATACCGGGTTGTATTATATCAAGGGATATTGGAGAGAGGAATAGGCATAGCAGAAATGATATAATCTTTACCTGCGGATTATAAAATAGGAGATATTTAATGAACACATCAAAGTTACAAGAATTATTGAATTTTCTCGATGGCAGTCTGATACTTACTGAGCATCGTACCGAGATTGCAGATCGGAAGCGTTTACAGGAGAATATTCATAAACTAGCCGAACTATCTGCTTTAGGAACTGGCTACGAGAAAGGTGCAGCTCAATATATCATACGAAAGGCTGCATTAGCTTTTGGTGCACTCCCTTCTTCAATTATTGAGCTTTTTTTTGCGCGTGGGCGTGGGGAAATTCCATTGACCTTCACGGTCCCTGCGATCAACTTACGAATGCTGTCATTTGACTCTGCTCGGGCGTTATTCAGGGTTGCTAACGAGATGAATGCAGGTGCATTTGCCTTTGAGATTGCTCGATCTGAAATGGGATACACCGATCAACGTCCATCCGAATACACCTCCAGTGTGCTCGCTGCTGCAATTGCAGAGGGTTATACGGGTCCAGTATTCATCCAGGGAGACCATTTCCAAATCTCAGCGAAACGTTATGTTTCCTCTCCAGAAACTGAGACGCAAGCAGTCAAAGACTTAACCAAGGAAGCAATCACAGCTGGCTTCTATAACATTGATATTGATACCTCCACCCTGGTAGATATTACGAAACCAACCGTTCCCGAACAGCAGAAATTGAATTACACCTTATCAGCTATGTATTCAGCTTATATACGCTCACTGCAGCCCGAAGGTATTCAAATCTCTATTGGGGGAGAGATTGGAGAAGTCGGTGGGCATAATTCAACGGAGGAGGAACTGCGTGCTTATATGGATGGGTATCGATCTGAATTATCCAAACTAGCCCCCAGTCCAATTGGATTAAGCAAAATCAGCATACAGACAGGTACATCTCATGGAGGGGTTGTGCTGCCCGACGGTTCGATTGCCAAGGTAAACCTGGATTTTAACATTCTGCACAAGCTCAGCCAGGTGGCGCGATCTGTCTATGGCCTAGGCGGAACGGTTCAGCATGGAGCCTCCACATTGCCTGAAAGTGCGTTTGGTAAGTTTGTCGAATCTGAAGCTGTTGAAGTTCATCTGGCAACTAATTTTCAAAATATGGTTTTTGATCGAATACCTGATGATTTAAGATCAGAAATGTACGCATATCTTGATAAAAACAATGCCGCTGAGCGAAATCCTGGCATGACCGATGAGCAGTTTTATTATAAAACCCGGAAAACTGTGATTGGTCCCTTTAAAGCCAAGATCTGGAAACTTCCCTCAAATACAAAGAAAGTGATAACTCAAGCATTGGAGGATCAATTTCGCAAGTTATTCGTTTATCTTGGTATGCATGGTACGCGCGCATTCGTCGACGCGAAAATCAATCCGATCAAGATTGAGCCTGATCTCAAATTTTATCTTGGGGAGGCTGCAACAGACGAAGAAGTTTCAGATTTAGCAGATTAATCATGCCCGCAAGCGACCAAGGTGTTAATCTCGAGCGCTACATGCTCGTCCCGCGTACATTGATTTTCGTGACACGGGGAAACAAGGTTTTACTCCTCAAGGGTGCGAAAAATAAGCGATTATGGTCGAGATTATATAATGGAGTTGGAGGCCATGTTGAGCAGGGTGAAGATATCCTGTCAGCAGCCCATCGTGAGCTTCTCGAGGAGACTGGATTGAATATATCCAATCTGTGGCTATGTGGTATTACGACTGTAGACACTCAAACCAATCCGGGGGTGTGTATATATATCTTCAGAGGAGAATGCACAGAAGGCGAACTGGCTTATTCAAAAGAAGGCTCGCTTGAATGGATTCAAGAGACAGACATCAGTATTCTGCCAATGGTAGTTGATCTTCCTATTTTGCTCCCGAGAATCCTGGAGATGAAATATGGTGATCCTCCATTTTCGGCACACTCCGAATATAATGAAGCCGGAGAGTTAGTAGTTACATTCGGATAATATTTATTTAAATTTATCTACACAGCGTACACAATTATGCGTACGCTGTTTTTTTATATGCTCTCCAGGAAAGAATGATTACTTGCGATTAATCGAGCGAGCAACAAGCACTATCCCGGCTAGGATAAGGGCTAAGGGCCAGATGTAATTAATTAGGTCTTCCGCAGCGATCAAAATTAACACCCCCATCAATCCCAAGATTCCTGCAGGTATCCATGCCCATCGCATTTTACCTACCGAAGTCGGCAAGATAGCAACCAACGCAAATGTAATCCCCAATCCCAAGAAGAAAATGCCACCACTGGCTAAACTTGAGGTATTTGTATCCAACACAGCGACGAGTGCAATCGTAGTCATTACACCTGCAGGGATAATCGCCCACCAATTCCCGCGTTCGGCTAAATACACAAGTAAGAAACTAAGCGCAATTCCTCCCAGAATGATTGTTCCTCCCAAGTTCGTGTCGCTGAAGCCCGGTAAGAATGAATCCAAACCAATTGTCGCAGCAACGGCAAGGAAGATAATCCCAGGGATTAATGCCCACCAATTATCATGATTGCTGATATATAGTGATAGGAATAACACTCCTGCGACACCTGAAACGATTGTCCAGAATAATGCGCCGCCTTTGAAAATACCAAAAGTATCGAGCAATAAAAGCACGCCTCCAACAACTAATACCAGCCCCCATAACAAACGGGAAGACAGTAATTTCATCATAATTCCTCCAGGTTATTTCCGTCGAAAAAAAGTTTGGATGATAATCCATATACCAGCAATGATGACTAATACAGGCCAATATTTGATAAAGTATCCTTGACCAGAAAAAAGCATTATAAATATCACAAACAGAATAGCACTGACTAAGACTAGCCGTAACCCTTCCCGATAGCCACCCTTTTCCGATCCTCCGAGCAGTGTCGATAGGATGATTCCTATTCCAACAAAGCCAGGAATCATGGTCCATAAATATGACCAATCACCCCAGTTTCCAGTTGAATTTGACCAATATAATAGGCCACCAATCCCACCGACAATGCAAGCCGGTACACTCATTCCAGGAGTACGGAGTAATAATCCAAGAAGAAACAAGAAGACTCCTACTCCGATGACAATCAATGGCCATTGATATTGGTCATTCATTATTCTATTCAAACCAGGTACCAAATTAAACTGTGCCGCGAGAAACCACCCACCGATTAATAACAATATGATGCCGAAAATTAAATCAGATCTTTTCTCCTTAGACATATCTCCTCCTATAATAACCCTGACATAATTCATTAAAGTATACAACATTTTTAAAAACAGTAGTCTATTTAATTTGCGATTTGTCTCCTATTATTAGTGCTTTACATATAAAGATTTTCGTTGAAGTGATGGAATCCTATCGTAATTGAGGGTTATTTTGATGATTATTACTCTTTGGATTATTATTGACGATCGTAAAAATATTTACACTGAATACGCTTAAGTATCTTTCCGAATGAATGATGTAGGAATTAGGGTGTAGTATTAAATTAGTGGATACATAGAGATAATTAGTATAGAATCATGGAAAGTAAGTTCTGCTGACCAAAAACTTACTTATGGGAGTTAGCAGAATGATGATCCAAACCAACGATATGGTAATCACAAAAGATACGATCTTTCACCAGGTGTATTTATACTTCCCTAGGAATAAGAATCAGGGAAGCGATATTACACTTGACGGAAATGGTGCAGTTTTGATTGGTGGAAATTTTAAAGGGATCGGGATATATTAAACCAATGGCGATAATCTCATCATCAAAAATATATCTTTGCAGAGATTTTATTGGGGAATTCATGGAGAAAACAATAATTACCTCACGATTTCCAACTGTAATATCAAAGCGACACATGAACTACCAGCTAATACTATCTTTCTGGATATTTGGATACCAGCAAACCTAGCTTATGGCGGCGGAATTTTATTACAGAACGTCCTATGAAAATAATTATGCAGATTATTGTTGTAGATATGAGCCTTGAGGATCTCGGAAGGGTCACATCGGGGTTGATTTTCTCAGGATTTTTGTTGGTTAATCATTAGAGCAACAATAAATTCATAAACAATAACGCCCGGATGGGTGGCGATGGTTTTTTCCAGGCTGGAATGACACAAGAATTTGAACCGGTTGGTTGCGATAATAATATAATCGTAGATAATGATGGGTCTTACGCCCACGAATGCCTTCGAAGCAACCTTCAGCCGTGGGAATATTTTTCGGTCAAATATTGCCAATTATTCTGATCTGAAAATAAATCATATGGATACTGGTACGGACAATTGTTGCAATGATA
>JBAPSY010000299.1:0-2020 GCA_049281855.1 Anaerolineales bacterium | reverse complement strand
TGGGATTGATGGGAATGGTTAGCTCTACGCTGGTCGCTTGCGTGATTCTGCTGATTGTCGGGGTGGGTAATGGAGTCTTGGAGATTACCGTGGTCACCTCTATCCAGCGCATGACACCTAAAGAGATGCTTGGGCGAGTAATGAGCCTGATATTACTGGCTGGCGTGGGTCTCGTGCCCATCTCGCAGGCGCTCTCCGGGGCATTCATCAAGCTTAGCCTGACAGGCTTGTTCGTTGGGGCAGGGATATTAATGCTGCTCGTCGCGATCTGGCTGGCATTGCAGCCGGTGACACCCACGATCCACCAGATGCTCACCGCCGAAGCTTAGGTCTGTTGGATATTTAAACATTATGACAGCGTTCGCTCGTGCAGATGGAATATAAAACTTTGTGGACCTGGCGGGACTCGAACCCACGGCTTCTTTAATGCGATAGATAAGCAGGTAGGGGAAAAGGGGGAAAAAGGCGTCTATTACGTCTAGGATGTACCAAAATCACCATAGTGTTCGAGCATATCTGTACCCGAATTGATCCCGGGTTGTGCCCCGATACGCATCGGTATGAAGCAAGGAAAGGCGACCCGTAACCCTGTCCAAAGGGGGAGATAAGAGTTATTAGCCCATTTTCGGGTTTTTTGTGGGCATAGAGCGGCTCGAATGCTCAACCAAGGGCTTAATACGACAATCATCTAAAAACGGTTCTCCCATCCATTACCCTGCAAAATTTGCTATAGTTTATAGGACAATTACAAAACAAGTATATTGAATATGGTAAATAAAGTCCGGTCTACACTTAGATTTCCAATTTAGACATCCAATGGATTTGCTTTACATTGGCTTAGGAGAGTTCACCAAAAAATAACAGTTCCCACTTGAGGACAGGATTATGATTAATTTAATGGTTTAGTCAGTCAAGGACAAATAGCGAAAATAGCGCTATTGACATTGCCGATGGCAGCCTTTATAATATAACAATTGAACATTCATTCAAGTGTTTCTTTGTGTGACCATAATATGAATCCTTTTCTACCAGCATCTGTTCTTGACGACCATACTGCTGTTCACGTGGCAGAATTGTTCCGCTCTTTCAGCGATACCAACCGGGTGCGGATAATTTCAGCGATTATTGATCAAGAGCAAAATGTAAGCACATTAGCTCAGGCTGTCGGCATGAGCGAATCGGCTGTCTCGCACCATTTGCGTGGTTTACGTTTGTTACGTTTGGTCCAGACCCGGCGTCAAGGTAAGGAAATCTATTACAGTCTGGTGGATGAACACATCATCACCTTGTTTCAACAGGGAGTTAATCATGTGCTCCAAGGTTAACATCCTTAATTCACCGCGATCCAAAATGATCTTAATAACCATATGCCTCTGCCTCGGGAGCCTGGTGCTGTGCGAGGTGATTGATCCTCTATTAGCTCGTGATGATCGCTGGGATATGTCTTATCAAGGGGGAGTCCTCCAACAGTCTCATCTCGATGAGCATGACGACGACTTCGTTCTGATGGAAGATGCTGTTGGACGAACAACGGCTATCTCTGATAATGAAAATAGATCAGCCCATATACCGGGAGTTTCCCTCTCCCTGTCTCCTTTATTACCCCCTCCAAAAGCCGCATAAATCCATAATCTAGTTTTCACTCGAGCATTGATCGAGTCGACCGGTATTTTTTAATTGCTGGTATCGTCTATTGATTTATGAAAGCATTTTTAGGAGAGGCTAAGATGATCGATTCTGTTCGGACACAAAAATTAATGAATACCTACAACCGGATTGGGCAGGCTGTCCGGATGAGGCTATTAGATAAGTATCCCGCCAAGCTTATCTGGAGTGTTTTTGCAGATACCCGGCGGGAATTGACGGTGTTAGCTCCAAAAATCCCTTATATTGGTGAGAAAAATATCTGGCAGATCAACATGGATACTTGTGTAATGAACATGGCGTTATACCGAACGCTCAAAAAACGAAAATTTGAGTTAAAAGAAGCCGCACAAATTCAGCATGATATCTTCGATGC
>JBAPSY010000298.1:0-7235 GCA_049281855.1 Anaerolineales bacterium | reverse complement strand
GGCATTGCCCTGTCCTACCGGGCCATTTCCAACCAGCCGGCTCCCGCCAATCACATTGCGCTGACCCATCAATACGATCCCTGCCCCCGGAAAGTTACGGATCTGGAGTCCCTGCACAATATTGTCGTTTGTACTCATCGAGATCCCGGCATCCCATGGTCCAGTTACGGAGGTTCCATCCAGGATCACACCTGCGTTAGATGCATCCAGGGTGATGCTGCCTACCAACCAAGGGAGTTGGGTCGTTAGATATATCGTCATCGGCGCTGAAGGCGGAAAAATGGCTGGATTAAAGTGAATGACATCTCCTGGAACCGAATAATCGAGGCAGGCCCTCAGCGTCCCCGCACCAGAATCAGCCGCACTGTTCACCATGCAGGTTGTTGACAGGCGCGCGGCAGGGGTATTCTGAAGAGAGTAATTCTGGTTCACTTTTTCGTTTTGGGAGGATATAAACTTCGAACTCAACCGCTGATTGGGGGAATCAGAAGGCAAAACAGGGAAATCCAAGCGAACAATCGGCTCAGAAGATGCTTTCATAAGAGTAGCAGTGGATGGTTCCATCACGAATAATCCACCCGCAATGTCAGCAACGATCAAATAATCACCATTGACTGCCAGCCCTTGAACAAACCCCAGGGTGTTATACCGGCTGATTTCTACAGGCACCAGGGGATTGCTGATATCTAAAACTTGAAAGCCGTAGGACCCATTAGCTACATATAATTTGTTGTTATCGACCGTAATCCATTCGGTGTCTCCCTGAGTGGTAAAAGTTGATAGTACATTTGGGTCTGCCGGATTGGAAATGTCCAATATTCGCACAATGGTAGTATCACTCACGTAAGCCCGGCTGCCAGCCGCTTTGACATCCCGCGTAAAGCTTGAGGCCTCCTTATAGGTGCCGGCGACTGTGATATGTGCCGGGTCCGAGATGTTAAAGATTTTTACGCCGTCTTCTTGTTGGGCAATATATGCATAACTGCCGTTAACTGAAACGGACCGTGAATATTCATAAATTTGACCTAGCAGGACTGGTACAGCCGGGTTGCTGAAATCGACGATTTGCATTTTCTCCACATCCGCGATATAGCCGGTCGTACCGACCACATCCAACCCCCAGCATTCCAAATGTTGGGGATACCATCCGAGTTTGACCGGCTGGGTCGGATTACTAATGTCAAGCACATGAATGCCCTCCTGAATGCCATCCGGCATGGTGCCGACATACAACCGATCCCCTTCCAGGTCAATACACTGGGTATAAGCAGACGTTTCATACCTCGCAACTTCAAACGGTCGGCTTGGAGTGCTGATGTCGATAATGCGCAGTCCATTGAAAGCGCCGGCAACAAAGGCATAATTCCCCTTGGTGACCACCTGGCGGGCGGAAAAGAAGGTGCTGAAATAGCCCGTCTGGGCCGGCAGATCTTCATTTGCATAATTAATAATTCGCAGACCATTGTTCTCATCGGCGACATAAACCTGCCCGTCAGAGATTTCGATACCAACAGACGTCCCCAGCTGCCAGGCCAACCGGCTCTTTTCGATTGGATCGGCCGAGTTACTCACATCGATCGCCCGTATGCCTTTGAAAGAATCCGCCAGAAAAGCCAGGTTGCCATTAACGGCAACGTCGACCACTCGGCCATCTGTCTGTAACCTTCCCGTAATGACTGGTATTTGTGGATTGACAGCATTCACAATCAGCAGACCGCCCCATCCATCTGCGACATACACCCGATTCTGAACTACAGCCAGTCCGTAGGAATGCCCCGTAGTGTCCAAACGTCCAATTTCAAGGGGAAATTGTGGATTCGAGATATCGACAACCAATAAACCCGCTCCACCTGCGGCGATATAGGCGTATCTACCCGACACCGTAATATCATAAGCATAATTCATTTCAAAGGCCCGGCTGACTTCAATTGGCTGGGCTGGATTTGAAACATCGATGATCCGGAGGCCATACGGTCCGTCGGCCAGGTAAACTATACTGCCGACGACAGCGGCATTTTCTGCAAAACCTAAGGATTGCCATGCGCTTATCTCTACCGGTGCGGTTGGGTTCGAGATGTTGACCACGCGCAAGCCCGCCGATCCTGCGGAAACATAAGCCAAGTTGCCCTGAACAACTACCCCTTGTATATAGTAAGCAAATGGAGCTGCTTTTCCAACCTGGGTAGGGCTATTTGAGTTGGTGATATCAACGACTACCAGGCTCGGACCAACGCCCATGTAAGCATAATTTCCTTGAACCGCAAGCCCATTGGCGGGACCGCCGACCTGACCAACCGGTTGCCAGCTCGATACTACGGCAAGGTCAGCATTGGCGATAGTCCATCCTGGTATGACTAGCGATATCAACAAAACAAAATTGAAGATGGGCAGCATCCATCTATTATGCATAATTCCCTCCCAATTATTCTAAGAATCGATCACAACTTTGGGATCTCAAAGGGATCAAAAATGGACTGACTGTAGTTCCTGGTTGGTGCCTTAACTAACACTGCTTAATTATACTTGGGTTAATAGTTCGGACAAAAAAACCTGAACCTTAACAAAAAGTGGAATTGCTGGTAAAAGTTTATCTTGTGACAGAAAAACTAATCCAACAATTCCGAGATGCTGTATGCGAGAGCTTGCTCAAACGCCTCGGTGCGGTTCTGGATTTGATGGACGCTCTGACCATGGCCGGTAGGTGTCCTTCAATGAAACGTGGAACGGCGATGATTGTTCCTTACAGGTGGAAGGGGAAATACGGCAAGTGCGTGTGTTTGGAGAAAACCTGCGCTTGAAGCGGCGTATCACAACTGGTCTGGGTGGCAATTATATTTCGATTCGCAATGGTGTCGAGAATCCGGGGGCAGCCACCAGCCCAATGATGCTCCTGTACCATATCAACCTGGGATTTCCACTGCTGGACGAGAGGAGCGAACTGGTGGCCGAACCGCATCCCGTTGAGCTGCCTGATATCGCAGGGGAACCGGGTTTGCACGAGTGGATGCGCTTCCAGAAACCGACGCTTGGTTACGCCGAACAGGTCTTCTATAATGACCTACCCGCGGATAATGATGGCTGGGCCGGTGTCCACTTGGTCAATCGGGCGCGCAAGCTGGGGGTGCACGTCCTCTTCCAGAAGGCTACGTTGCCAAATCTCGTCCAATAGAAGATGATCCGAAAGGGCACATTATTGCTAGGCCTCGAGCCAGCCAATTGCCGGGTTGGCGGACGCAGCCAGGAGCGTACGCATAGCAAGCTGCAAATCCTGCAGCCTGGTGAAGTGCGTGAATTTCATGCGGAGATTGAAGTAAGTGAGGTGGAACAGGAATGATCTTTACGGTCACCTTCAATCCCTCCCTGGATCGCACTCTCAGCATACCGGAGCTGCACCCGGGTGCAATCCATCGGGTTGATAATGGCCGCATCCAGCCCGATGGTCAGCAACTGGGCCAGGAAAGCCAGGTTAATCAGGGTACGGGCGGGTGAGCCACCTGTACTACACCATCATCGCCCTGACTGGACATTAATAACCACATCCAATGTACTAGGGCAAAAATTGCAGGCCATTGGATGGGAGAAGCGTTTTTTCGGTAACGTCCTTTTAAGCCATTGGTTGAGCGTTCGAGCCGCTCCACGCATACAGAGATCCCCATGGTTGGGGGTTTTGGGTTTAATAACGCCTATAGGATGATTAATAGGATACCAAGCCGCGCAGATAGGCTTGTTCCCCCTTACCTCCAGGCATATATGCCCGCCCAGTTGAAGCTGCCCTGTGAACGCCTGTTTATCCTTGAGCAAGCTTTTTGTTTTAACCTACAGATACCCGATGAATCGTAGAAAGGTGTTCCAGTCGATATTTAACAGACATTCATAACCAGGATATGTTATGGGTGCAATGATGATCCCCACATCGGAACATGCTCCGATTTCAGAATAATGACAGCCGAGCCAAACAGGCAGTGTTCTCGTTCAGCCATAACCCGCCAACGGTAGAAAACAGCCTGCTTCCCCAATCCAATCATCACATATCTTTGAAAAGTGGATGATGATGATTTTCCACCCAAGGTATTATTACCCGTTTTCCCCTGGGCATATGTGCCTGGTGTTAAGGGGATGGAGGCCTATGGGTCTTACCACAATAGAGTTATTAAATTGTCATATTTGGATGCAGATAGATACACAACCGATATGCTGTCAGAAAGAATCGTCGGAAAAACAAATAGTGGCCAGCAATAATCTCTATAACCACTCAACATACGACTTGCGGTCGAATGATGCTTGTACAGGCTTGGGTACTCGGTTGGTCGTGCTGTACATGGTCTGCATAAGTCTGTCTCACAATCCATAAGGCTGTTGAAAAAGTCAGGATTAGTGGGGAAATTAATCACGAATATGTGAATTTGAGAAAAGAAAAAAGCGTACCGAGATTATGCTTGATCAACCGTTTCTGGTTTTGCCCCGCAGCTATACCATCACTCCTTCGATGTTCACCTTGAGTGATTACTCCCCCCGCCTAAAGGCGGGGGTAGTAGTCACGTCAAACGGTTCCGTACGGCGTCTTATGAGCCGTCGAACTACCAACCATCATTGAAGCTCGCCTGGGAGATTTTCACATGCCTTCTCGTGCTGTCCTTGTGCTCTTGAGTGCATCCAGAACGCAGTCTGTACTATGTTTCAATAGCCGGAAAGACTATGCGCAATGGTTCCCTGATATTCCAGCTCTCACCAAGGATTTCCGTACCCCGGTATTTTTTCATTCCCCAAATTGTTAACCATTGCATAAATCCTGATTTCATACTATAATCCCCTCAGAATTTACGCACCCCCTTTGGGCGGGCGCGCTTTTGTTTAAGCGCATATTCCCTCCAGCCGCGTGCCATCCATCCGGGTGGTGCGCTTTATTATTTCCTCGTCAAGGAGTGTGCTGTGCGCCCAAAGCTTGCCGTTCTCATCCTGATTGCCCTCACCTTGCTGATCGCCTGCCAGGGGCAGTCCACACCAACCGCGATAATGCCAGTTGTCGAGCCATCCATCACCGGACTGTCCGCGCCAGGGGTCGACCAGCTAACCGCCGACGCCATCCGCCAGCGCATGGCGCTGTTTCTCAAATCCAACCCATTCACGGAATACGAGGCCGGCAGCCAGCTGCTCTTGTACCTGGTTTCTAGCGGAGAGTTTGACCAATCTGAGATCACGCTGACCAGTGGGGAAACCTACCAGGCGGACGTGCTTTACGCCTACTCCCTGATCACCCGGCAGTTGAAGGTCCTGGCGCGTGAGCTGAACGTGCCGGTGCTGGCTGCAGCGCAGCTATCACGCGCGGTTGAACAGCGCGCTGATAAACACCCGCTGCTCAGCGACCTGCGCGAATCGGGCAGCATCGAAATGGATGCCGATGTGGTGATGCTTCTCTACCGCCCTGATAACGGGGAAGTTTCCGACCAGGTGGACATCATTGTGGCCAAGCACCGCAATGGACCTACCGGAACAGTCAAACTGGTATTCCGGAAATCGTTGGCGATGTTCGAAAATGCCATGAGTTATGGGGATCTGTAGATGACTCAGCAGCGTGTCCTACAGTTTGAATACCAGCAATCCCTGGTACAGGACAGCGACTCCTTAGGGTGGAGCGAGAATGTTACCGTATCGGTCCGGCTGCTCTCAGAAGCCATCACGACCGGTTGGTATCGTGTCCAATTTGCCAGCCGCGGGAACGATTTTGTCATCTTGATGGCAATTAGCTTGCACGCCAGACCTTTGAAGGGCGATGATCTGAAACTGCTGGTCAACCTACACATGGCTACTCCCAATGATGAGGGTCGCCTCTATGCCAGGATCAGTGATGTTGCCTTGGCAGACGAATTAGGGTTGAGCCGGATGACCATCGCTCGTGCTACAGAGCGTTTAGCTAAACAAAAATCCATCGCCATTGTGGAGATCCCTGAGCAGCTTACCGCATTCCGTGACTCGCACGGCCGCTTCAGTGGAACAAAAGTATATCTGATCGCAGGGGGCGTCCAGAGCCGATTTTTAGACAAAAGCGTTGAAAAATTGAACCGTGCGATAAAAAGTGGCACGGTAGGCGACCACCATGATTCAAAATATCGCAAGCCTGCACCAAATTCGCGCATAAATGTTATTGATGACGAAGATGATGAGGAGGCTTACACTGCCCTTGTCGATCGCGTTTTTTCTTATTTCGCTGAGCGCAAAGGCGATCCGGATTACTACGCAACCCTGAAAGAGCAGGAAGCGCTCGAAAAACTGATCAGGGATGGTTTTACTTTTGAGCATATCGTTGCCGGGATCGAGGCAGCATTTACCCGCCCTTCCCGACCAAAGTATTTCACCCATTGCGCGGCGATCACCCGCGACCTGGTCCGATTACAGCAGGAGTACCGAACACGGGAAACCCGTCAGCCGGAAACCCGAGCGTCGGAAGCCCTTGAACAAACGGATCAGCTATTAGGTTCCTCTGTCAAGATCCTCGAAACTCACCTCGCGCGCGCTGTCGAAGTATATCGTAGCAGCGGGCGGGAGATTACCAATGACCTGCTGGTACGCTTTCGCTTGATGGCTGCGCGCTGCGACCGGGTTGCCCGCGCCAGCGGAGCAAACGGTGGCGATTGGCTGACTGATGCGTTGACCCGTGCCCTGGGCGTTGCCCAGCCTGGCAACTTGCTCAATTACGCTGATGCTGTATTGAGCGATTGGATCAGCAATGGGCGCAATGAAAACCCCTCAAAACGAGCTCCTAAAAACAAAACAGCCCATCGTAAATTCACTAATACAAACCGAGAACCGGCGGTTCATGTCGGAATTCGCGAGTATCTCAAAAAACACGGAGGCATTCCCATTGGCGACAGAGATTGAAACCCTGCGGGTGCTCAAAATCCTGGGAGACGTTTACCCCACGTACAAACTGAGCAGATCCGGTGTCGAAGTATACGTGCAGCTTTTGGCTGACATCCCAGGCTCCGTGCTCGAACAGTCTGCCCTGGATCATATCAGTCACTCGACGTTCTTCCCCTCCATTGCAGAATTGAGATCAGCCGCGTTCAGCATCATGGAAGCCACTGACCCTGCTCCAACCGAATACGAAGCTTGGTCAGAAGTCCAGGCGGAAATCCACCGTGTGGGGTACTGCAACCATCCACAATTCGATAATCCAATCTCCGCCCAGGTGGTCGAGCAATTGGGCTGGCGCTATCTGTGCCTGTCAGAGAACCCGG
>JBAPSY010000297.1:0-2539 GCA_049281855.1 Anaerolineales bacterium | reverse complement strand
TGCTCTCCCATATCGGTATGGCTCTTTATCGGTATGAGTGCATTCCTATATCGATCAGTGGTTTCCTGTATCGATGCAGTGCTTTTCTTTACCGATTGTGGTGCTCATCCATATCGCTAGGTGCTCTTAATGTTCATTGTACATTGCTACGAAAATAGATTAAGCTGCCAAAGACACGGCATAACCTAACTGGCTTAATTCATATACCATACGCTTGACACGTTTCTGTTCAGATGCATTCTTGCGCTCCACGAACTTTTGCTCATTATACGGTTGATTAGATTTGAGCATGGTGTAGATGATTACGAGAAGTTTACGAGCCAAGGCGACAATTGCACGCTTAGCATCCGTGTGTTGCTTCAGCCGCCAATACCAACCCGACAGGTACAGTTTTTTGTGAGATGCGATGACCCAGGCAACTTCACACAGGATGGTTTTGAGATAATTGTTGCCCTGTGTGACGCGCTGTCTTTTCTGCTTATTGGCGCTTTTATGATTCCCAGGGGCCAATCCTGCCCAGGAGCAGATGTGCTGGGCGGTCGGAAAGGCTGACATCTCCTTACCAATCTCTGCCAGAATGGCATAGGCAGCTGTTAGATCAATCCCAGGGATTGAATCGAGCAATTCGATCGGGCTTTGAAATTGAGAAAATCCGTCATGAATTTCTTCCTCAACTTCCTGTAAATTGGCTTGTAAGTCTACCAGATGAGCCAGTTGCATTTTGAGCAATTTGCGTTGAGGAACAGACAAAGTCCCATTGAGGCTGGATAAGATTTCGTCCGCCTTCTGGCGTGCTCGTGCCTTTAGACACAAATCCATACTCTGACTTGAAATGGAACCGACTTGCACCAATTGGTGCATAATCGCCAGGCCAGAACTACCAAAAATATCCGACAGAAAGGAGGACAAACGAAAGCCATTGGACTGCAACAACTTCTCGATCCTATTTTTCTGGGAGGTGATATCTCGGATTAATGCTTTGCGATAGCGGGTGAACTGCCGCAAATCTCGAATATCACGCTCAGGCACAAAACTGCCTTTCAAGAGACCAGCCCGCAATAAGGTGGCAATCCACTCGGCGTCGCGCATATCGGTCTTCTTGCCGGGGACATTCTTCATGTGCCGGGCATTGACCACCAGTAATCGCATTTCGTCTGACAAAGCGGTCTCCAGAACTGCATACACCGGCTGCCAGTAGATTCCGGTGCTTTCCATCGCCACATAGTGGCACTCGTGCTTCTCCAACCATTTCCGCAGAGCAATCAGATCCTTCAATTGCGTCCCGAATTCTCGGGTCTCACTCTGAGGCTTTAGCTCCGCTCTTACCGGGCCTTTCAATAGGCAGGCGACGATGCTCTCTTTATGAACGTCCAATCCACAACAACACTCTAAGATGTCTTCCATTTCTTCTCTACTCCAGTTGGGTTTCAGCAGGGATTGCCGAGACAATTCGAACTTTGCTACGCGTGCTGGTTTTTGAAACCGCAACAATTCACTGTGCTCACAGGCAATCGGTTTACGTTAACAAACGGGATGAATATCACCAGTGTGCAACCAAACTCTATCTGCTGTAGCCAGAGCATACCACAATATTTTCATCCCTCACTGCGCAAGTCCCTTACATGGTTCGTTAACAATTGAATTAAGTGCTTTAGCACACACGAAGCGGTGGGTGTAAAATTTGCTATAAGGTGCAACAATGAGCGAAGATGCAAAATCATTTCACTTTATTTTTGACCACCAGAACTTAGAAGACTTGCGGAAGATGGTCACCAGAGTTGCCAGGGATCAAAACACCTGGCTGGATATAATGTATTAGCCTGAAGGTTCTGATGAAAAAGGACTCCCCACCTTGGAATTTGCAGAGATGTTATGGGATGCGGATATACGCCAAGCAGTAGTTATAAAGGATGCGAAATACGAGGCGCAACCGTCGGAGTAGAAGAATCGGACAAGGGAATGTGTGCAGCGATATAGAAGGAGATTAGCATAATGTGGCTATATGGTCACAAGAATATATGGCGAGTGGCCATCTTCACGTTAATAATCGTGGCAATTATCGGCCCCTGGTGGTTCGACCAAATTTATGTTCCATCGAAATACACATGCTCCAGTCCCTTCATCCGCCTGAGAGATGATTTTTGTGGGACGCCCATGTCGGGGATATGGATATTTGTTGGTTTGGCCAACAGGGTCTTCGAATCGGCTGTGGAGATGGTCACAGGAGCAACAGTCATTATTGATTCAGTTTATGCGATCCTACATATCCTTCTGTATATCTCGCTTGCTTTTTTACTTATGCTGCCATTATTCAGTACATGGCTCATGATCTTGCGTGGAGATCGCTGGCGTCAGCAGTTGTTCCATATAGTATCTTGGAGCTTAGGCGTGTTGTGGGTTATTTATATCTTCGGGTTTCATTGGCCTTGGTCACTATGGGGTCTCTGGCTCTATATAGGGTTGGCAGTCAGTGCGCTGATACTTGAGATTCCAATTTTAGTGTTGGGAAGAAGAGCAGAAAAAGATAATGAACACTGAA
>JBAPSY010000296.1:0-1947 GCA_049281855.1 Anaerolineales bacterium | reverse complement strand
ATCAACCCGGTCAGGGTGACCACCCCGGCGATGGCTGCGCCTAGTAGGATACCCAACACTCCCCCAACTAGGCTCAATGTGACGGTCTCCACCAGAAACTGCATCAGGATCACCGAGCGTCTGGCTCCAACTGCTTTGCGTAAGCCGATCTCACGCGTGCGCTCTCTTACTGAGACCAGCATGATGTTCATGATGCCAATCCCACCCACAAAAAGTGAGATTCCGGCAATGGCACCCAGGAATGCGGTGAGTGTGGTTGTGATGCTGTTCAGTGTACTCAAGAACTGGTTTTGGCTTGTTACCGTGAATGGCAGTGTATCCCGCAGGGTCAATCTGTGCTCCCGACGCAGGATATATTCCACCTGGCTGATAACAGGATCCACCGCATTGGGGTTTGAAGCCGAGAGTGAGATGCTGGATAGAATGCGTTTACCATTTTCCAGCGCTCTGCCTCCAAATAGTCGGCTGTAGCCTGTCTCGAGTGGGATCAGAATGACTTCGTCCGTGCTGAAAAATCCGGTAGAGCCCTTGGATGTTAGCACGCCAACCACAGTGAAGTTGATCCCATTAATCGTGATGTCCCGTCCCATCGGGTTCAACCCGCTGAACAGGTCTGTTACTGCTTGAGAGCCGAGCACGACTACCCGTGATTCGGCTGCGTTATCCCCATCCGTAATGAAGCGCCCTTGCGCAACGGTATATGCCTGCACCGAGGCAAAGTCAGGGGTGACGCCTGTAATGGTGAATTGCGACTGGCTGTTTCCATACTGCACCTGAGCCGCGGTCTGGTAACTCGGTGATATCCCGATGACGTTATTGGTTCCGTTTGCGATCGCCTGGTAATCGGAATAATACAACGACGTGCTTTGAGCCCCAGTTTGGCGCAGGTTACGGGCGGATGAGATGGAGACCAGGTTTGAGCCCAATCCTTCTATCCCGCTGGTCACGCTACGGGTGGCACCACGACCGATCGCCATCAAAGCAACCACAGCCGCCACACCGATGATGATGCCCAGCATCGTCAACCCCGACCGAAGCTTGTTGGCTGCCAGGGCTCGGAATGATATGCGTATATTTTCTAGGATGTTCATGGTTGTCTTTCCTTCAAACGAAATGAGAGACGCCTGACACGGTTGGCATAGTTCATATAGACTGCTCCATTACGACTTCCTCCGGGCGAGGTGTCCCTGCAGCCAGCGGATGAGCCACCGGTTCATCACTGATGATCTTGCCATCCACCAGGCGGATGATGCGTTGGGTGTGGCGGGCAATAAAAGCATCGTGGGTAACATAGACAACGGTTTGTCCATTTTCTTCGTGTAGTTTTTGGAACAAGCCAATGATCTCTTCCCCGGTTTTGGTATCCAGGTTCCCCGTCGGCTCATCTGCCAGCAGGATGGTGGGGTTATTGACCAGTGCGCGCGCAATGGCCACCCGCTGCTGTTCACCACCAGAAAGTTGGTTCGGGCGGTGGTTCATGCGGTCTGCCAACCCCACCGTTTCCAGTGCTGCTTTGGCTTTCTCGGTGCGTGCCTTTCCATGCACTCCATCGTAGAGCAAAGGCAGCATCACGTTTTCCAGGGCGCTCGTGCGTGGAAGCAGGTTGAACTGTTGGAAGACGAATCCCACCTTGCGACTGCGCACCTGGGCGAGCTGATTTTCATTCAGCTTTTCCACTGGCTCACCTTCCAGGCGATACACCCCTTCGGTTGGGACATCTAAACAGCCTAGGATGGCCATCAGCGTGCTCTTCCCCGACCCGCTCGGGCCCATCACTGCCGCGATTTCACCCGCCTTGATCTCCAGGTTGATGCCATCCAGGGCATGCACTACGTTCTGGCCTAATTTGTATATTTTGGTGACGTTCTCAAGTTCGATCATAATGACGACTCCTGATGTAGGTCTGCCCACGGGTTAAGGGATGAACCGGCCTGCACCACCTCCACC
>JBAPSY010000295.1:0-1685 GCA_049281855.1 Anaerolineales bacterium | reverse complement strand
CAGCGTGCTCAAAGCTTGGCTTTGGCTGGAAACACTGAACGGGAGTGTATCGTGTAGAGTTAATCCATGATCTCTCCGCAGGATGTATTCCGCTTGGCTGATCACATCATTGACGACGTTTGCGTTTGCAGCTGAGAGTGAGATGCTGGAAAGCGTGGGTTGGCCATTCTCCAGTGCCCTGCCTACAAACAACCGGGCGTAGCCGGTCTCGAGGGGGATCAGGATAACTTCATCCGTGCTGAAAAAACCGGTCGAGCCTTTCGAAGCCAGTACCCCAACCACGGTAAAGTTGATTCCGTTGATGGTGATCTCTCGTCCCATTGGGTTCAACCCGCTGAACAGGTCTGTAGCCGCTTGGGAGCCGAGGACGACGACTCGGGCTTCTGCTGAATTGTCACCATTACTGATAAAACGTCCTGAAGCCACTGTGTACACTTGGACTACCGCGAACTCCGGGGTGACACCAGTTATCGTGAATTGAGATTGGTTAGCTCCGTACGCCACTTGTGCATTGGATTGGTAAGTTGGTGAAATCCCAACCACATTAGTTATATCTTTCGCAATCGCCTGGTAGTCTGAGTAATATAACGATGTAGGTAAGGCACCGACACCAGTTTGGCGTACGTTGCGTGCAGATGAGATGGAAACCAGGTTTGAGCCCAACCCTTCTATACCACTGGTCACGCTACGTGTGGCACCACGACCGATTGCCATCAATGCGACCACAGCCGCCACACCGATAATGATGCCCAGCATGGTTAACCCTGCGCGTAACTTATTGGCTGCGATAGCACGGAATGAGATTCGTATATTTTCTATTATGTTCATAGCTGTCTCTCCTTCAAGCGTAATAATCAATGCCTGACAGGTTTAGCCTGATTTGAATTCTGTTATCCTTCCACGACTTCCTCTGGACGAGGTGTACCCGCAACGAGTGGATGAACGACCGGGTCATCACTGATGATCTTGCCATCCACCAGGCGGATGATGCGTTGGGTATGGCGGGCAATGAATGCATCGTGGGTAACATAGATGACGGTTTGCCCATGGTCTTCATGGAGCTTTTGGAACAAGCCGATGATATCATCTCCGGTTTTGGTATCCAAATTGCCGGTTGGCTCGTCTGCCAAAAGGATGGTGGGATCATTGACCAGCGCGCGTGCAATCGCCACTCGCTGCTGCTCACCACCGGAGAGCTGGTTCGGGCGGTGGTGGATACGATCTGCCAACCCCACCGTCTCCAGTGCTGTTTTAGCTTTCTCTGTGCGTGCCTTTCCACGCACTCCATCGTAGAGCAAAGGTAGCATCACGTTTTCCAGAGCGCTGGTGCGTGGCAACAAATTGAACTGCTGGAAGACGAACCCCACCTTGCGACTGCGCACCTGGGCAAGCTGGTTATCATTCAATTTTTCCACTGGCTCACCTTCCAGGCGGTAAACACCTTCTGTGGGGATGTCCAGGCAGCCCAGGATGGCCATCATCGTGCTCTTGCCCGATCCGCTTGGTCCCATAATGGCCACCATCTCGCCCGCCTGGATCTGCAGGTTGATATGATCCAGGGCAAGCACCTTGGTTTGACCCATTTTGTAGATTTTGGTGACGTTTTCAAGTTCAATCATAATGACGACTCCTGATGTAGGTCTGCCCACGGGTTAAGGGATGAACCGGCCTGCACCACCTCCACC
>JBAPSY010000294.1:0-1837 GCA_049281855.1 Anaerolineales bacterium | reverse complement strand
TTATGATGAAGGCATATGATACTAGTAGTCTGTCAAAGCTGAAACTCAAACTGGTATGAATATTGCTCCTTGGGATAGAAACCATCCTAAGGACACGAAAAATGAACAAGAAATACATTGTCAATCTCACGTCTGAAGAACGATCGTACCTTGAAAAATTAGTATCCTCTGGCAACGCACCTGCTCGAAAATTGACCCGGGCAAGAATATTGCTCAAGTCTGATTGCAGTGAAGATGGCTCAAACTGGACATACAAAGCCATCTGCGAGGCTTTTGAAGTAAATCCACTGACGGTGTTCAATGTACGGAAGGCGTATATGGAACGTGGATTAGAAGCCGCTCTCAATCGCAAGAAGCCTGAGCGGGAGTATGAACACCGGCTAGATGGCGAAGCTGAGGCGCATTTGATTGCCCTGACCTGCAGCGAAGCACCCGAAGGATATGATCGTTGGAGCTTACGGCTGTTACAGGATCGATTTGTCCAATTGGGATTTGTCGATCGCGTTTCGCATGAAACGATTCGTACCACGCTCAAAAAAATGAACTTAAGCCTTGGCTGAAAGAAGAATATTGCATCCCGCCCAAAGCCAATGCTGCCTTTGTCTGCAACATGGAAGATGTACTGGATGTTTATACTCGACCCTATGATTCCAAACGGCCCCAAGTGTGTATGGATGAAACTACAAAACAACTGTTTGAGGAAATTCGTGACCCGCTTCCCATCCAACCTGGACAGCCAGAACGGGTCGATTACGAATATAGGCGGCAAGGCGTTGGCGACCTGTTCATGTTCTTCGAACCGCTGCAAGGAAAACGGCACGTGAAGGTCACAGATCAGCGAACACGAAAGGATTGGGCGCAAGCCATGCGGGAACTGTCGGATATTCATTATCCGCAAGCTGAGAAAATTATTGTGGTATTGGATAATCTGAACACCCATTCGCCTGCATCCTTTTATGAAACCTTTGAGCCAGATGAAGCCAGACGTTTGATCAACCGGTTTGAGTTCCACTTCACACCCAAGCATGGGAGTTGGTTGAATATGGCAGAAATCGAATTAAGTGCGTTGGCGAGACAGTGCTTATCGCAGCGTATTCCAGACCAAGCGACTTTGGCTTCAGAAGTCAAGGCTTGGGAAAAAGACCGGAATTCCAAGGTGGTGAAGGTAGACTGGCAATTTACCACGGCTGATGCTCGCATTAGGCTAAAACATCTCTATCCTGAGATTCATGTTTGACAGACTACTAGTTATAGTGATCCGGATTACGTCCCAGCAATCCTCAAACCAAGGTTGTTATAAAAGTATTCCTCATTACTTTCCGCATCATTTCAGTATAAATCATGTGATCCTTCATTTCGTGAGCTTGGTTTCTCATAACGAAGAATTAACCATCCTATTCAATCATTCATCGCGGCTGTATTTACTGATCGTACCTTGGGCAGTTGCGCAGAGGAACTCTTCCCTGCCCTGCACTGCGAATAGATCACAGCGGCACACCGCCTAGCGCTTCCCAGCATGGATCACAGACGCTCTCGCAACCAATCGCTCTCCAGAAGCTGGACGTAAATAGTTGATCTTGTACTCAACAGTGATAACCAACGGTCCCAGCACCGAGCCCCCAGCAAAGGTCATGGCGTTGTCAGCTGCATAACTGAGCACTCCGCCATGTAAATAGCCATACTGCTGCTTGAGGTGGTCGGTGATAGGTATAGCCAACTCGGCTTTCCCTTCTGAAAACGAAATCAACTCCGCCTTGATCCAGACGCTGAACGGTTGGGAGGCTAACACCTGCCTGCCCATTTCGAGTATTTCATCCATTTTTGATCTCCATCTCTC
>JBAPSY010000293.1:0-10900 GCA_049281855.1 Anaerolineales bacterium | reverse complement strand
CCTCACCGGTATTGGATGAGACGTGCGATCTTATTTCGTGGTTTCGGGCTCTTATTCGTGGACGGTTCCCTCCCTCCACCCATTTGCCTTCTGGCGCAATGTGGTGAAAAGTGGTCGTGTGACCGGTAATGAATAAAAATGATCCGGGAAATCAATCCATAATATGATATAATAGACCTAATTAGGCGAATATTCTTTTGCAACCTTATCCAGAATACCCTTATGGGCTTTCTGCCGCAGTTTGCAGACAGCACGATTTGTTTGGAAGAAAGCCTATGTTTTTTCTATTAAATTGTAGAATGGTGGGAAAAGTAAATGGCTCATTAAAGATCGTCTAATGTAAATTCTTAGTATGCCTCTAGAAGAGGCATACACCCGACATAAAATTATAAAAGGAAAAACTTATGTGTTACCTCATTGTTCGCCACACAGTCGCCGATTATGAAAAATGGCGCCCATATTTTGACGGAGACGCAACCAGGCGCCGATCAAACGGTGCAACCGGCGTCAGCCAGGTTTATCGAGATGTGGATGACCCCAAAACCATCACAATAGTTTTGGAGTGGGACAAACCGGAAAATGCACTCAAGTTTGGGAAAGATCCGGCGCTCGCTGCAGTGATGGAAAAGGCAGGCGTGATCGGGCAGCCAGCCTTGATCTCTATTGTTTCACGTACTTAGGCGTAGCTCTCAAGCACCACTCATACCGTCTACCGAGTGACAAGGCAGGCGGTATGAACTGTTAAATCTGGGATCGCTTCGCTTGGAGATATCGAAAAAAAGTGTCTAGGAAAACCGCTCGTTTGATCAATATTTTTATTGTCGTCTTCGTCGACATGGTTGGCTTCGGTCTTATCCTTCCACTTTTGCCATATTATGCTGAGACCTTCAGTGCCACACCCCTCTTAATTGGTTTGCTTGTTGCCTCCTTTGCAGCGGCCTCATTGTTGGGTGCTCCATTGATGGGTCGCCTCTCTGACCGTTATGGTAGGCGCCCCATTTTGCTGATCAGCATTGCTGGGACATTCATCGGCTATTTGTTCCTGGGATTCGCTCAGCCGATCGGTCATCTTATAGCAAATCTGTTTGCCTCGCATGCAGTCAATGCTTTCACCATCGGCACATTATTCTTCAGCCGCATCATTGATGGATTCACTGGCGGAAATATCACCATAGCACAAGCTTACATCAGCGATGTGACTGACGAAACCAACCGCTCTCACGGTTTAGGTGTTATTGGCTCTGCCTTTGGTTTGGGCTACATTATTGGTCCTGCTTTGGGAGGGTTGCTCAGCCGATGGGGTTATAGTGACCCTGCATTTGCTGCCGCCTCTCTTGCATTCCTGAACCTGCTCTCCATTTTCTTCTTCCTACCTGAGTCTCTAACTGATGAACGCCGGGCAGCAATCATGCATCAGCAACGCCCATCATTGACATTTAAAGCGCTCATGTCTGCCCTGAACCGACCCAAAGTCGGTCCGCTCCTCCTGATACGCTTCTTCATCATGCTGGCATACGCCATATTCTGGTCGGTCTTTGGCCTTTTTACTCAGCGCAAGCTGCACCTTAGCGCGCAATCCACTGGCTTCCTTATGACATATATTGGACTCTATTCTGTCTTGGTGCAGGCGGTGGGCATTAGGCTGTTGACGAAACGCTTCAAGGATACCACCATCATAAAAACATCCTTGTGGCTGATGTTTCTCGGTCTTGTCGGTTGGTCACTGACTCCCAATCTGCTGGTCATGCTGCTGGTTATCCTTCCCCTGTCTGGGGGTGGATGGACGTTAAATACGATCATCACCAGTGCTATCACCAAGGCTGTCGACCCTGCAGAGATTGGAGGCACGCTCGGTATTTCTTCCGCTTTGGAGAGCATTACGCGCGTGATCGCTCCTACTACAGGAAGTTTCATGCTGGGCAATATTGGACCGTGGGCACCAGGTGTGGTTGGTGCTTCCGTGCTGCTCTGGGCGATTTGGCTTGCCTATCGGCGTATCGTTTTCGTAAAGGCATCCATTGAACCAGTATCAGCCGAGCCCAGTTGTGCATGATTCCACCACCCATGTTCGCTTTATGGATGCACTACCCCTAGGCTTAATCCTGTTACCTATGTCCACGGTCGATACAGCCACCTCACGGGGGTGTTTTTATGGTGGGAATATGTTGGGGATGTGTTGTGATAAAAAAGATAGTATCTTATAATTAAGATAAGAATTGATTAGGAACGCGAGAAAACTGTGTTTAGGTAACAATATAAACTTTTAGGTTGCTTGTCACCTGCAAGAAGCAATGAGTTTGGAAATGCTGTGGATGGTTCACGACTTTATTTGCAACTAAAAAAGTTATTGCCAGCTTGATGCTGGATAAACCACACTCGTGAAAATTATTTAGTATCAAGAATTTCGATAGAAGAAGTTTTCCATATCAACCACAAGGAGAAACGAATGAATACCCCAAACCTATTAGATGCAATCCGAGTTGTCAAAGAAAATGAGAGGATAGCATCAGAAAAGTATGCTAACGCAGCCCAAATACTTGCCAAGGTGGGCAAGGAGTTATTCATGCAGTTGAGTGAATTTGAGAAATATCACTACGAGCGAATAACTGCCCTGGAGAAATCTTTGATGGAAAAAGGTGATTATATCAATTATGAAGGGAAAGAGTTTCCCCTCCCGCCGATATTCGAAATAAAGGCTGCGGAAGAACCTAATAAAAAAAGCATAATGCAGGTTATTACTGAGGCGTTAGAACTAGAGAAACAAGCGGAAAAAGCATATGCGGACCTGGCTGCTCAGATCACCGACGAACAGGGGCATAAAATGTTCATCAAACTATCTGAAGAAGAACACAACCATTTTCGTATTCTCACGAAGGCATATTGGTCTCTGAACGATACGGGCGTTTGGAAGTGGTGACGCCCATGATTTGGATCGACAAAAACCCATAAAATTGTAGCCAAACTGGATTTGTCGCGCAATATTGCCTGCCCAGGATGATTGTTCCAGGGTTTGCGGTTCACCTATCAATGTCGTGATAGGTGGTGTAATCCAAGGAATCGGTATTATTGTTGCAGGCACAAAGCTATGGATGGGTAAATAATAAAGTACAAATTCAAGCCATCCAGCACATGAACGATGGCATGACAGTGGTCAAGGCGCAAACCGGGCGTTATGCATGGAGAAGTGACCCTTACTAGCTGGCGGGTGAATCGCGCGTCCTCCTATTTCGTGTTGACAGCTTGGTTCAAGGGCTCGGCGTGTTGTGGCCGGCATTCTGGTTGCTCGGTACAGACTTTAACGGGAGCAACTGGCCCGATTGTGGCGAAATAGAAATTATGGAATCCATTGGTAAAGTGCCAGATTTGATTATGGGCACTCTTCATGGACCAGGGTATTCCGGAGCTTTGGGCTTCAGCAAGTGGAACCGGCAAAGTTATAATATAGCTGATGATTACCATACAGTTGCAGTAGAGTGGCAAGCCGATCAAATTAGTTGGTTCTTCGATGGTGCGGAATACTTCACTGTTACCAAGGCTGATGTTGGCAACCGGACATGGGTAGCTAATCACCCCTTCTTCATCATTCTCAATTTAGCCGTAGGCTGGTCAATTGCCAGGTCCGGTAGGTCTCAATTCAGT
Source organism: Anaerolineales bacterium (assembly GCA_049281855.1). GTDB lineage: Bacteria > Chloroflexota > Anaerolineae > Anaerolineales > UBA4823 > FEB-25. Next base: position 7,261 of record JBAPSY010000293.1, on the reverse strand, counting down.
CTTTCCAGCTCAGTTGCTCGTTGACTATACGCGTTTATCAAAAACAATCTTATAACCTCAATCACCAACACCGGTTAATATTCCAAATAGAAAATATGCTTATGAATGGACACAAAAAATATGATTTTCATTGGTGACACACCGCTAAAGCATGCAGAAAAAGTAGTCAAGGGTAAGTATGTCAACCTGTTCGGTGAACTAATTTACAAAATTCAGAATTTCGATGCGATTGAGCCGTTTTTTATGAGTATTGTTAGCAGTTCCGACCATTGGCTCTTTATCTCATCCACAGGTGGACTAACAGCAGGGCGGGTCAGCGCTGAACAATCTCTATTTCCATATTACACAGAGGATAAGATTACTGAAAATAGTGAAAATACCGGAAATAAGGCGATTTTGCTGGTCAGACGCGCTCAACGGACGAGTCTATGGGAGCCATTTTCAGAGCGGTACCGGGGCAATTACCGTGTTGAACGGAATATCTATAAAAACATCACCAATTCGATGGTGATTCTCGAGGAAAACAATCTCGACCTTGGATTAACTTACCGATATGCCTGGCGCACTAGTGAAAAGTTTGGTTTCGTCAAAACGACATGGTTGATCAATTCGGGGGATTCAGCCTGCCAGGTTGAGTTCGTAGATGGACTTCAGAATATTTTGCCCACCAACGTGGCGATGGTGACACAGATCACATTTAGTGCCCTTTTAGATGCTTATAAGCGCAGCGAGCTGGATTCTGAAACAGGATTGGCAATCTTCGCTCTGAACTCCACCCTGACCGACCTGGCCGAACCTAGCGAGTCGCTCCTGGCCACGACGGTTGCGCAACTTGGGCTGGATCAGGCTGATTATCTGCTCTCGTCAGTACAACTCGACCGTTTCCGCCGGGGCAAAGGTGTGGTGACAGAGACGGAAGTGCGTGGCCGGCGTGGTGCCTATTTTGTTCATACCACAATCGAGTTGGCACACGACACAGAATGCACATGGCATCTGCTTGCAGATGTCAGCCAGGATAGTGCCTCGATTGCTCACATGATCAAAGAGCTTCAAGCTGACAGGGCAGCCCTATGTCAGGACCTTGAACATGATATTGCCACCAATCAAATGAACTTGTGGAGGATTGTTGCTAATGCAGATGGTTTGCAGCTCTCAAATGATCTGCGTTGCACCGCCCATCATTTTGCCAATGTAATGTTCAACGTGATGCGCGGCGGTATCTTTGCGGATCAATATTGGATTAACGCAATTGATTTCATTGAGTTTGTGTCTATTCGTAACCGTTCAATACTTCACGAGAATGTAGATTTCTTTGCCGCCTTACCAGCCAGGATCCAGGCTTCCGACCTAAAATCGCGTGCAGATGCTTCCGGTTCGACAGACATAATACGCTTGAGCTATACCTATTTACCCCTGACCTTCAGCCGCCGGCATGGCGATCCCAGCCGCCCCTGGAATCGTTTTTCGATCAGGCTTAAAAAGGCTGATGGCTCACTGCGCCTCGATTACGAAGGAAACTGGCGTGATATCTTCCAGAACTGGGAAGCGCTCGCCTATTCTTATCCAGAGTTTGTCGAAAACATGATCAGCACACTACTAAACGCCACGACGGTAGATGGTTACAACCCTTACCGAATCACCTATCAGGGAGTCGACTGGGAACTTCCAGAACCAGGTAATCCGTGGGCAAATATCGGCTACTGGAGCGATCACCAAATCATTTATCTCCAAAAGCTAATGGAAATCAGCGCCAGAGTACATCCCGGCAGGCTGCAAAGCTTTCTTGCTCACCCTATGTTCAGTTATGCCCATGTTCCATATCAAATAAAACCTTACGCGGATTTGCTGAAGAATCCTTATAACACCATTATTTTCGACTGGGACCTGGAACGGCAAATCGAAGTGCGGTTGCGTGAACGCGGCACAGATGGAAAACTGGTGTATACGTCGAACGGACAAATACTCCAGGTCTCCCTCACTGAAAAACTGCTCACCCTGCTGCTTGCCAAGCTGGCAAATTTTGTTCCAGAAGGCGGAATCTGGATGAATACCCAACGTCCCGAGTGGAACGACGCCAACAATGCCCTGGTCGGCAAGGGGCTCTCGGTTGTGATGTTGTGCTATCTGCGACGATATATTACTTTCTGCAAGGGGTTGTTCAGCAAAAGTGCGCTTGGCACTGTTTCGATCAGCATAGAAGTACATCAGTTCTATGCCCAGGTATCCGAAATCCTGAGGCGGTTCCAACCTATGTTGCAAGATTCATTCAACGATGAACAACGTCGCTCTGTAATGGATGAACTGGGCGAGACTGGGAGTGATTATCGCTGGAATTTTTACAAAAATGGTTTCTCAGGTGAACTTGTCCGTCTTGGAATTTCAGAAATTGTTACCTTCCTCGATCTAGTGCAGCTATATGTTGAACATTCACTGCGTGCTAACAAACGTTCCGACCAACTGTACCATACCTACAACATTCTGCATCTTGATGGTGAGCGTGCCTATATCAACCATCTCTATGAAATGCTCGAAGGTCAGGTTGCTCTACTTTCCTCGGGATTACTATCTGGCGAGGAGTCTTTGGCGCTGCTGCAAAGCCTAAGACACAGTCCACTTTACCAAGCTGACCAGCATAGTTATATCCTTTACCCGGATCGGGATCTGCCTGGTTTTTTGGAAAAGAACTGCTTGACTGAGGATCAAGTACGTGATGTGATTCTTTTTACCACACTGTTAGATGCACAGGATAAAACCCTCATCACCAAAGATATCAATGGTATTTATCACTTTAGTGGTCATTTCCGCAACGCTCGCGATGTGGGTCAGGCTTTGGAGGCGCTCAAACAAGATCCCAAAGTTTCAGATTTGGTCGCGGCTGAATCAGAAAAAATCACGGCTTTGTTTGAAGAGACGTTCCATCACGATGAATTTACCGGGCGTTCTGGAACCTTTTTTGCGTACGAGGGCTTGGGAAGCATCTACTGGCACATGGTCTCCAAACTGCTTTTAGCAGTGCAGGAGACAGTCCTGCGGCTCAAAGATGATGCGTCCGCCCATAGTCTAATTGAAAGATATGTTGAAATTCGCTCTGGATTGGGTTTCAACAAATCCCCGGAGGTCTATGGTGCATTCCCGACAGATCCCTATTCGCATACACCCAAGGGACAGGGAGCGAAGCAACCAGGCATGACCGGCATGGTCAAGGAAGAAATCCTGACCCGCATGGCTGAATTAGGTCTTTACATCCAGGATGGGCAATTGATCTTCGATATACTTTTGCTCGATCCTGAGGAATTGCTGATCGAGTCTTCAACGTTTTCCTGGCCGGATGTGGCTGGTCAGTCCCAGGCTCTGGAATTGGCTCCAGGCTCTCTGGCATACACTTTCTGCCAGGTGCCTATTATTTTACAGGCTTCGCATCATATTGGGATCGAGGTTTTTAGAACAGATGGCGGAACAGAAACGATCGTCGGGCAAGCGCTGGATAAAGCCAACAGCCGGCATGTCTTCATGAGAGACGGGCTCGTACATCATTTGTGCGTGTACTTTATAACTCAAAACAAAAAAAGCGAAAGAACATGAAGCAATCGCGATTTTTTTATTTTTCTCATCACGCTTGCAAGCGAGGACACTGCTGTTCATGATTTGGGGCGTCTTTCGTGCATGCTATAAATGTATAAGGATAATGGCACGCGCAAACGATACTTTTTTATTGCCAAGAAATCCATCACCAAAGCATCTCACCTCAACACCGCCGTCCAGGTCATCCAGCCCATGAATGCTGACATGACGGTGGTAGTCGCAGGTAAAGCAATGGGGAAACTGTCCACAGTACGCGACACGTAGGCGGGTTTAAATACTGTTCCTGATCTCCCAAGCAGGGCGCTGCCCTATAGTGTCACCGGCACCAGGCGAAGCCTATTCAATTGTTGATCACCCCCCATGTTCACCATCAGTCTATTCTCACCCATATCATAACTAGCTTTCAAACTAACAAGGGAATAGGTGTTGAAAACCTATTCATCCCGTTATTAAATCGAGGAGAGAAAGTCTGAACAATGATATTGACAACTGCCTTCAGGAAGTTCTTTCCATTATTCAGCTTAGCTCAACTTGGATGGATGAGGCGGCGCATTGAATTGGGTTTCGGTTTATCCTCTGATCGCCACATCAATACCAAATTTGAAGCACCGAAAGCGGTAGTTAACATGACCACCGCTTATATAGACGGAGGGATACGAAAGCGAACCACTAATTTCGTGGTGAATGATACAAATCCGATAAAATTTAGGTGTAAATTATCATTTAGCGAAATAATATTAGAGTACTTTCAGAATAATTTCTCAATTATTATGATCGTACTCTTGCGCCTCAGATTATTCAGCTATTTACCTGATAAATCCTTCTTCAGGGTGCTTACCTCGATAGCTGTTATATCTTCGATTGGATGATTAGCAACATTTAAACTCGCCTGGAATCCAACCTGATCTACGAATAGATCACTGTTCGTGTTCGCATCACACTCTGCTCTTATTTGTATTAATACCGATTGTCCAGCGTAGGCACTCAGATTTATCACACTCTGGACCCATCCACCCGTTGCATTACATAGATTATGTATCGCTACCACCCCTCCATTAACTAGCGCCATTCCCAAACCACTAACACACCCAACTGAAGGAGCGATCCAATACCAGTAGGACATGTATGGAAGGTCAGAGGATACGAAGACCTGTTGCTCAATATATGAGGTTTCAGCATAGTCACCGCCTAACCACGCTGCCCATATACCATCATGTGGGAAAACTCCCGCAGGAAAATCTTGGTAAATCAAATCCCACCCATTGCTCGAATATTGGGTCCAAATTACTGGGCCTTGTTCAAAATCCCCGTTTGGAAATAACACAGGAGGTTGAGGGGTTGGGGTTAATGCTGCTTGCTTAAATATGATTGGCAAATATGTTTGATTCAATAAAGATGCTGCCAAAGTAATATAAATAGGCAATACGAAAGCAATTAAACAAATTCCAATGATTATTGTTCTAATTCTCTTATTCACAATCATTCCCCTGCCTCTCTCGGTTTTATTGCTATTTATATAAAATAATTGATATATTGTCAAGCACAAATATCATAATAGCTTTTTATAATCATGCATTATTTTCTCTGCGTTTAATTGCAAGTTGCCGTTCCTTGCTTCATCCTTTGGTGCAGTTCGGGTGTAAAAATTGCATTGCAGCATGGAAAATTTGGACACAAAGGATAAATATATCCTTTTATATTAGGCTATTTGGACATAGTACCACGAATTGTATAACCTACGAGCTTCTTGTGTAGACTGTAGTCCATGCGATTGGATACTTGTTATTGCAAACTGTCAGCCAATTGCAGTACCTATGTCTACCGAAGCATTCTGTCCCCTAATCTTCAAAGGACTCAGGTGATGAATCAAGACTAGATAATCGAGGGGAGAAGTTAAGATTTCTCTCCCCCTGTCCAATACTCAGATTGCTACAATCACGGATGGAAACTCATACATCTGCCGGTTTTCACTCACCGATTTACCTTGGTCACCCCTGGGCGAGTAAAATTCCCTATTGATAATAAAAAAAAGTTCATGTATAATATTAGTAGATTCTCATTTAGCCAGGGGACGGTGGGAGAGTCCTCTTTTCTCATAGACTTTGCCTTCAGCACTGATATCTGGCTAATGGGGATATTCATCCGATAAGTTTATCGGGAATTCCTTCGCTGGATGACCCGAAAGCTTGGATGAACATTACAACCACCGAAGAATGGGTGGATTTATCGCCTTAAGCCAGGCGGAAAGGAGGCAGCTACTGCAGAAAAAGGAAACAGTTGCGTCTTTATCTTAATCAATCTCCAGTTCATCAATGGGCTGGATCCTGAAAAGATGCCAGCTCAGGAAGGTTGAAAATGCAGAGTAAAAAGAGACTTATTATTTTCTTGAGTGTTGTGCTTATATTAAGCCTGTTGAGCTTCGCACCGGTCCAGACTCAGACGGCGCAAGCTGCCAAACCCGGCGCCACGATCATATACAATCTATACGCCACGGATGCTTTTATTCCCTTAGAAGATGGCTCCGCGGTCTACAACTATGGCTTCGTCGGTGGCCGCCAGGGTGTTCCACTCACCTACCAGAAAAGCGTTACGCCTGCAGGCGACCGTGCTGCAGATACCGGTTTGTGGGATGATTTCACCTACAATGGGAACGGCACCATCCTCACTGGCGCGCCGGCGCCTACCGGAGGCCCGGTTACCTCAGCCGAAGCAGAATTGCTAGGCAATGCCCAATTCCCCGCCCCGCTGATCTATGCCGCCGTGGGGGATGTGGTGGAGATCCGCCTCAAGAACCTGGGCACGACGCTACCCACCGCGCCGAATGACCCGCACAGCATCCACCTGCACGGGCTGGATGTGGACGCGGCCAACGATGGCGTCCCTGAGACCTCCGTGGGGGCCATCCCGGCCAACTCGGGTACACCCGGTGCAGGAAATGTTGTTGTCTACATGGTCTCACCGAAGTACGCCGGCACCACCATGTACCACTGCCACCAGGAAGCCGATATCCATGTGCAGATGGGCATGTACGGGGCGCTGGTCGTTTATAACCGCAAAGATCCAGCAGCCGTCACCGGTCCCGGATCGGACAAAGGCGGGACTTTATACGGTTGGAAGTATGACAAAGACTATGTACTTCTAGAATCCGAAATAGGTCCGGCCCAGCATGTCTCCGAAGAGATCAGCGGGGATTATAACCCTGTGGATTATCACCCGACCTACTGGTTCCTCAACGGTCTTTCCTTCCCCAACACCATCCATGTAGGCCTGCCTGGGACGGCTGGATGGGACAACTGGATCGCTGCGCATCCGGGCTATGATCCTTTCATCATGGGCAGCGTCAGCCAGAAGCAGAAAGTCTTGATCCGTATGATCAACATGGGCTATGAGACCCAGCCGATGCACATGCACGGTTTCCACGGAAAGGTGATCGGCTCGGACCAGCGCGCCTGGCCTTGGGCAAATGCTCCAGGAACCCCCAGTGGACAGGGCTTGGAAAAGAACACGTTGACCATTGGCTCGGGCGAGACCTACGATTGGCTGATTGACTTTAGTCAGGTATCGCTCACCGCCACATATCCGGACGGCACCGGCGGGCTGAACGGCACCTTCTTGGGCGGCACGCAGACAAGATACAACCCAGACGGTTCACCGGCAAGCAACACGCAAACCTTATTGC
>JBAPSY010000292.1:0-3424 GCA_049281855.1 Anaerolineales bacterium | reverse complement strand
CCTAGAGCTTATTTTGGAAAGAGCAAAAAGCTATCACAGCTTTGTTCGTATCGATATGGAAGACTCAACTTTTACACAGCGGACTTTGGATATATTACATACTTTACGACAGCGTGGTTTCGAAAACGTTGGCATTGTGATTCAAGCCTATTTATATCGAAGTGAAGAAGATATACGCAAGCTGATGGATGCGTGTCTGAAAGTCCGCCTATGTAAAGGTGCGTACAAGGAATCTCCTACGATAGCATATCCAAAGATGCAAGATGTTAATTCCAGCTATGATCGCTGTGCAGCACTATTAATCAATAGCACCTTATCCAAGGAATGTCCCAGGGTCAGTCCAAATGGTAAGATCCCACCCATCCCAGGTTTGGCCACCCATGACCCCACGCGGATTGATTATGCTCGAGTTTACGCTGACAAAGTCGGGCTGCCCAAGGATGCAATGGAATTTCAGATGCTGAATGGCATTCGACGGGATCTCCAAGAGCAGCTGGTTAAGGATGGATATTGGGTACGTGTTTATGTTCCGTATGGAACAGAATGGTACCCATATTTTATGCGGCGTCTTGCCGAGCGGCCAGCAAACTTGTGGTTTTTTATATCCAACTTCTTCCATCGGTAAAAAAACATATGCCAGATACCCCTCAAGCATTAGCCGATCGTCTTCGTGGAGAAGGTGGCAGAGTGGTCGCCTTTTTTAATCAACTATCTACTGAGCAGTGGGAGATTCTTGTCTATCCACAAGTAAGTAATTGGAACTTGCACCATTTATTAGCACATTTTGTATCATCCGAAATAGGCCGGAAAGAATTGATCGCCAATGTTTTTGGAGGCGATAAGGGAGCTCCCCCCGATTTTGAGATTGATCTATTCAACCAACAGGAAGTAGTGAAGCTATCGGTCAACTCTAGTGTAGAGTTACTTCACAGATTCAACCAGGAACGAGAAATATTAATTGAGCTGGTATCCACCTTGTCAGCACAAGATTTAACCAGAAAAGGGAATGACCCTTACCTTGGTGTCGTATCACTTTCGGAAATCATTAAACTAACTTATCGCCACCTACAAATCCACCTAAGGGATGCAAGACGGTGTTTGTAAAGTGAAATCACTTCGGCTATTTATCCAACTATCCCGCCCAATATACTTACTTAGCACTGTCCTGTTATATATCTTGGGAATTGGAATTACCCATTATTTGAGTGGGCAGATAAATTGGACATCATCATTCCTCGGACTTGCTTGGGTTGTGTTACTCCTTCTCGGTACTCAATATTTAAATGAATATTTCGACCCGACGGTCATGAAGCGCGATCCAATCTGGAAACATACTCCCTTTTCTGGAGGAAGCGGAGCAATTGGAGCAGGTAAATTACCACGACAGGTGGCATTATGGGCTGGGCTTACTTGTCTGACCGTCACTGCATCATTGACTGTATTACTCATCCATAAATTGGGGTTAAACATTGCAGGAATATTGATATTAATATTGATATTCTCGGGTGAATTTCTGTACGCCATACCTCCTTTTCGCTTGGTATCCTCTGGTTATGGTGAATTGTTGATGTCGATCATCATGGTTGGATTTGTCCCTGCAATGGCTTTCCTAATGCAAGGCCATGAATTTCATAGACTGCTGATCATGGTAGCATTCCCGTTGACGATGCTTCACATCGGAATGTTGTTGGCGTTAGAATTTCCTGACTATGCCTCTGATATCAGCCAAGGGATGCGACCGCTTCTTGTTAGGGTTGGATGGCAAAGGGGCATGGTGATCCACAATTTCCTGATACTCGGTAGCTTCGTTATATTGGGTATAGCGTTCGTGTTCGGTTTACCTCTGAGAGTTGGATGGCCGGTATTTTTTGTTCTTCCCATAGGAATATTTCAGATTTGGATGATGAATCGAATTGCAGACGGTGCAAAACCAAATTGGAACCTACTTATCCTTGTGTCTGTTTCGACCTTTGGATTGACAACCTATTTATTAACTTTCGCGTTCTGGACGCATTAAACCATGCCTGAATTTCTTAAATTAATACCAATAGAACAGGCTTTACAAATTCTGCTTTCAAATATGCATGTAAAAGTATCCCGTGATCGTGTGCAGGCATTAAACGCGTTAGGGAGAGTGACAGCAGAATCTATATATTCCCCTATCTCACTTCCACCATTTCCAAGAAGCACAGTAGATGGATATGCCGTTCGCGCATCGGATACCTTTGGTGCCTCAGAAAGTTTACCCGCCTATTTACGAGTGAATGGCGAAATCCAAATGGGGAGTTCAGCTGGTTTCGATATAAATCAAGGTGAAACGGGGTTGATCCATACCGGCGGGATGCTACCAGATTCATGTGATGCAGTGGTGATGATCGAATACACTCAACAAGTGAGCATGGATACTGTCGAGATATTACGATCCGTAGCGGTTGGTGAAAATATCATCAAGGTTGGAGAAGATGTTCATCCCGGTCAAGAGGTGATTTCATCTGGAGTGCGAATCCGCCCAGCAGAAATCGGTGGATTGGCCGCTATAGGCGTCCTTGAGCTTGAGGTTGCTAAAAAACCAACTGTTGGAATAATATCCAGTGGAGATGAAGTCATATCACCCGAGAGTAGACTTTTACCAGGGCAGGTAAGAGATAGCAACTCATATTCATTATCCGCTTTGATTGACCAGGTTGGTGGAATTCCCAGAAGATATGGAATTTTTCCCGACCAGTTTGAGCGCTTGGAAGCCATCGCTACACGAGCTTTGGGTGAATGTGACATGTTGGTCATCACGGCCGGATCATCTGCAAGCGCGCGTGATTTGACTTCCAGAGTAATCAATACTCTTGGCTCTCCTGGCGTGCTTGTTCATGGTGTGAATATTAAACCAGGTAAACCGACCATCCTTGCAGTCTGTAACCAGAAGGTTGTCATTGGTCTGCCAGGTAATCCGGTCAGTGCCCTGGTAATTGCAGGTCTCTTTGTCGTGCCAGCGGTAGAATCCCTGCTTGGTTTAACCAATGTAGGAGTACGTACTAGGCTGTATGCAAGGTTAAGCACCAATGTTCCATCTCAAGCTGGACGAGAGGATTGGGTTGCAGCCAGGTTATATTCTGACGTATCAGGATATCAGGTAGACCCAATCTTCAGCAAGAGTAATCTGATTTTTAGCCTGGTAAGGGCAAACAGCACGATCAGGGTACCTCCAGATGCGACGGGTCTGTCTGCTGGTGATATGGTCGAAGTGCAATTATTAACATAGACGGGATTGTATAAGGAATTAAATGTTCATAAAACGTAGGATTTTATTGGTGATGTTGATCATTGGTTTATCTGTACCGTTAATTGGATGTTCCACCATTGCCGAGGCAAATATCCCAACCGTTGACCCACAAATCTCTCCAACCGCATCGTATACAGCAACTATATC
>JBAPSY010000291.1:0-9581 GCA_049281855.1 Anaerolineales bacterium | reverse complement strand
TCCGAATACAGGGTGGTAACGGCATTATCTCCGACCAGGACCGACTCAGCATCATCATTTCCTAATTGAGCGAGTGAGACACCTGTTGGATAATTCCCCACACCATACTTAACACATCCTCCTTGATAATATGGATCTTCGAAAAAAGAAACCTGATTTTGTTCAGGCACGCATGCCGGAGGAGGGATAGGGCAGGTATAGTTTTGGGTGAAGTGGCGTAACCCAACCAGGGGAGCCGGATTACCCGCAACATCGTATAAGAGCATTGCCACACTGACTGGACCGTTCGTAACTGGTAAATCAGGATCGCAAAAATCCCATATATACGTAAAGTTAGGGTTGAATTGAGGTCCTAAATTGTGCCAGGCGCCATCAAAATAAGCCTTCAGTTGCCCATAATTTAAACCGGTTTGACTATCCGAACCCCATCCACTGAGGGTGATCGTCTCGGTCTGAATAATCTCCCCGTTGGTTACACCGCTTAGGTCGCCTGTTGGAGGGGTCGAATCACCCAGATAATAATTTCCGGAGACATAAGTTGACCTAAATACATTACATATATCATTTGGTCGGCAGTACGGAGGATCATAATAGCTTGACCGTGGCCTGCCACCATTAATATCAACATCATCGAAGGTCATGTCCAGTGCTGTATTCCAATACGGATTCGCGGTAGGCCAAGTGGGCTGATGTTCAATTTGAAAATGCAAATGCGAACCCGAGCTGGCTCCAGTATTATCTGCCAGGGCGATAAATTGCCCCCTTGCCACTGGTGCGCCAACAGTTTTTAATGCTGGTGGAATACTATCCTGTGAAAGATGCATAAATAACTGGAAAATAGAAGGATCATCAATATTACGTATCACGATGAAATTTACTTTGCTATGATCACAATCTTTGACTGAATCATCCCAACCCCATACCGTCCCAGCCCGACTTGCATAAATGCTAAAATTCGCACCGTTCGTACCTATGGGGGAACCTTCTCCACTCGGGCACACCGTATTGCCAGGAAAATAAAAATCAAACGCATAGTGGGCAGTAGAGTAATCTGCATCATGGCCGACACTTCTTGATAGGTTACCAGTCAGACCTCCATGCCAAGGAAGAAAATAGCCGCTTTGTGTCGGATATGATTCAACCGTACCCTGATTCATTACCAACCACATTTCTTTTTCGTCTTTGGATAATAAATCATCAGGGATCGAGGAAACTGCATCTTGCCAGCCAGGATCAGAAGATAAATAAACCTGCCAATGATCATTCAGGAAGTGAGTAACAGAAAGTGCTGGTTCAGAGGGTACGATCGCTTCGATTTGAGGGTCATAATAAACCACCCAGGCTGTTGCCCACTGTTGATCCTGTGATAATTGGATATCTGTGACCTGCAAGTTAGCCACCAAATCCCCTTGAATATAGCGTTTATTTGAGGCAATCGTTTCAAGGATGGCTAGCTTTATTTGATCTTCGATTACCTGCTCTACAACAGGGGAAGGGTCAGGTTCAGCAAGTAGAGCTGATGAGGAAGCTGTGGAAATAGAGAATAGAAATAAGCAGATAAAAACAGTAACGAGCACCACAATCAAGTTCTTCCACTTCATTGGTCATCCTCCTCAATAATTCAAAACTGCTATCGTATATAGATAAACGGCTCAGAATCTACGCATCACCAATTTTACATGTTTACGAAATTAATAAAGTGAAACAGCCATAGAATTGAACCAGATTATGCGTTGGTGCAAGTTCACTGCCATCTCTGATTGCCCATTAAACCAAAACCCAATATTTATCTCGGATTGAAAAATTATATCCTCAACATAGGATTAAACTTGATTCCACTAATTATTTAGTGTGCTTACACAAGATATTTTATTCTTGATGATATTTGGTTTGAATGTAACAGCCTTTTTTCCCGTTATTATCTAATCGTATGTAACAATACCAAATTGGTTGGGCTCATCGTGGCAACCGGAAAACCACACGTCAAAGCGACCTGCTGTCCAGGTTTCACCACACCTGAATCTTTCATTGCCGCATCTACATCAGCAAGCATCCCTTCGAACGTAGTGCAGTGAGGCACCAGATATGGGGTCACTCCCCAATACATTTCAAGGCGATTATAGGTGCGAGGATCAGGTGTAAATGCCAGTATGGGAACTCCCGGACGGGTTTTTGAGACATGTACAGCAGTCCTGCCACTCATTGTGAAGACTGCAATCGCTGCGACGTTCCGATCATGAGCTAACTCCCGCACAGCTAAAGACATAAATATCGTATCATCACCTTGAGTATTAGCAACTTCTGGTCCGTGCCAATGGCCCCATTCATCAACATGCGCTTCAGCCTGGCAGATAATCTTGGTCATCATGTCCACGGTTTGGATTGGATACTCACCCACTGCGGTTTCACCGGATAGCATGACTGCGTCAGTTCCATCAAATATGGCATTGGCAACATCGGAAGCCTCAGCCCGGGTCGGACGTGGATTATGGATCATCGACTCTAGCATTTGTGTAGCAGTGATGACCACTTTTGCGTGTCGGTTGGCACATTCGATAATTCGTTTTTGGGCAATGGGCACATTTTCAGGTGCCATTTCCACGCCCAGGTCTCCCCGTGCAACCATCACTCCATCAGCTCTATCCATAATTTGCTCAAGGTGATCTAATGCCTCCGGACGTTCCAGCTTGGCAATGACTGGTATATGTTCAAGTTCTGGTGCCATCGGGATGATTTTTTCCCGAAGTAATTGGATATCTTCCACAGAACGTACAAAAGAGAGTGCGATTGCATCAACGCCAAGTTTTAGCCCAAATTCAAGATCAATAAGATCCTTTTCAGTCAGTGCAGAGACCTCCAAGTGAGCCTCAGGCAGGCTAATTCCTTTGTGAGATTTCAATAGCCCCCCAACGACAACCTGGGCGTTTACCTTATTTAATTCAATCGTGTCTACTCGCAATTCTAAATTCCCATCATCAAGTAGAATCCGGCCTCCCGGGTGGACACTTTGTGCAAACTCAGTAAAATCCACTGGGATTTCTCCAACATATATCAGATTTTTTTGCGTCGTCAGGGTGATTGCCTGCCCTGGCGTAAGTGTTATCTCATCACCCGGTAATTTGCCTATGCGAATTTTTGGTCCTTGAAGATCCAACAAAATGCAGATTGGTCTCTGAATCTCCTTTGAAACCTTCCGTAGTAGATTGTATGTGCTTGTGTGATCTTCATGGCTTCCATGAGAGAGGTTGAGCCTCGCCACATTCATCCCAGATTTTAACAGGTGATGGATTGTTCTCTCATCCCTACTCGCTGGTCCTATCGTAGCTACAATTTTCGTTCGGCGATCCATTTTGCACTCTCCGTTTCAATTATACCTTTCCTATTTTAGTTAATAAAACGCAACCAGCAGGTATTCACTTCCTGCTGGTTGATATTCATCCATTATGGAATGAGTCGATTAGTCTCACATATAGCGCAACTCGACAGCTTCCTGCTTCATGTCTGCTCGAAAATCAGGATGAGCAACGTTGATCAATGCCTCTGCTCGCTTGCGGATGCTTTTTCCATACAGGTCAGCCACGCCATACTCGGTGACAATATACCGGACGTGGTTCCGACTGGTTACCACACCAGCCCCACGCTTGAGCATGGTCACGATTCGTGAAATCACAGTACCATCGCGCATGGTTGTTGTGCTGGGTAAGGCAATAATGGGTACGCCACCTTTGGAACGTGACGCTCCATAGATGAAATCCAATTGCCCACCAACACCACTGTACAATTTTGGACCGATGCTATCTGCACAAACTTGCCCGGTCAGGTCAACCTCAATTGCAGAGTTAATGGCAACCATACGATCATTTTGGGCAATGACATATGGATCATTGATGTATTCGGTTGGATGGAGCTCAATCAATGGGTTGTCATCGACCCAATTGTAAAGCCGCCTTGAACCAATAATAAACCCGGCTACGATCTTTCCTGTGTGTAAAGTCTTGCGGGCGTTGGTCATTACACCTGCATCCACCAGGTCAATCACACCATCCGAAAATAGCTCACTATGAACTCCTAAATCTTTCTTGTTGTATAAGTATTTCAAGACCGCATCTGGGATCGCACCAATACCCATTTGCATAGTGGCGCCATCAGGGATCAATTCGGCAATATAACCCGCAATCTTTTCGGTAGTTTCATCTGCCCCTTCCCCTCCCATGGACATCTCTGCCAGCTGGTAGTTGACTGGTACAATGTAATTGAGCCGACTCAGATGGATGAATGAATCCCCCAAGGTACGAGGCATTTGTTGGTTGACTTCTGCAATGATGATCTGGGCAGACTCTGCTGCTGACTTGGTTAATCCATTCTCGATGCCAAAGCTTAAGAAGCCATGCTCATCCGGGGGTGATAAATGCACTAAAGCCACATCTACCGGTAAATGCTTGTTTTTAAATAGTAATGGAAACTCTGAGAGTAAAACCGGGGTAAAATCTGCTCGTCCTTCCTGGACTGCTTTGCGGATATTAGCACTGATGAACATGGTATTCACCCGCATATGGCCTTCCATTTCAGGACTGACATAATCAGCGGGTCCAACACTTAGTGCCTGACATATCTCAACGTCTCTCAAGTTTGGTGCATGTTTGACCAAAGCAGCTAAAACCGTCTGGGGGGTGGAACAGTTCCCGGTTAAAAATAACCGCTGACCCGATTGGATCTTTTTAACGGCGTCTTCGGCAGAAACGACGCGTGATTGATAGAGCTTATTAAGATCCATTTTTCTACTCCTCTTCTTCGACGCTGGCTCTCATGCGAGGTAGACGTCGGAGCTCACCCTTATAAATAATCGCACCAGACTCAATGGCAGGATTCTCTTCAATCGCCAATTCAGAGCCTTTTTCTGCAATTTCTTTTATAAATGGGAAAGCTGCATTTAAAAAGGCATAGGTTGAAGTGCGTGCCACTGCACTTCCCATATTCGGTACACAATAATGCGTTATCCCTTCCTCAACAAATGTTGGGTGTTCATGAGTAGTTGGGCGAGATGTTTCGACACAACCTCCCTCATCGATGCTGACATCCATGATCAAAGATCGCGGTCTCATCCCGCGGATCATCTCACGTGTGATGACAATCGGTGGGCGTTCTCCTGGGATCAAGATACAGGCGGCAACAATATCTGCATATGAAGTTGCCCTCGCCAGGTTGTGTGGGTTGGATACCATGGTCGCTACACCCGGAAATGTTTCATGGATGGTCTGTAGTGCGTCCAGGTTGGTATCCAATACGGTTACATGAGCCCCAACTCCGAGGAATGAGCGTGTGGCGGCTGTTCCCGTTACGCCTGCGCCGACGATGACTGCTTCTGCGGGTGGTACCCCACCAATTCCACCCAACAATATCCCTTTTCCTCCCGCATCATTTTGCAACAAGTGAGCCCCAATTTGAGCTGCCAGGCGCCCACCGATCTGGCTGAGTGGTTTGCGGACAGGTTGAGAACCATCCACCAATTGGATCTGCTCATAAGAGATGGTGGTGATCTTCTTTTCCTGCATGATATCAATCTTATCTTGCCGGGATGAAAATAAATGCAATAAGCCCATAATCGTGATTTCTGAGCGCAGCCATTCCAGCTCTTCGTATGTTGGGCGAGCGACCTTACATAGTAAATCTGCACGCCCGAACACCTCGTGAGGTGTATATACGATTCTTGCTCCTGCTCGTTCATATTCCTGGTCACTGAACCCTGCACCCACCCCGGCATTATGTTCCACATAGCAAATGTGACCATCTTTGGTCAACATCTGCACCGCCCCAGGGGTTAAACCTACCCGGAACTCGAAGGTCCGTCTTTCTTTTGGAACACATATATTCATAATCTATACTCCTTTTTTACCCGATATTTCTACTCGTCACCCAATGAGAATAACCAAAGGGTTGTTTATCTACTTCATATTGAGAACTTCACGAATGCGTGGAATGGCCCAATTTAGGGTTTCCTGGTCAATGATCAATGGTGGTGCAAAACGGATCACATTCTCGTGTGTCTCTTTAGCTAATACGCCCACTTTAACCAATGCCTCACAAAATCTTCGTGCTCCCCCGGCTTTTGGGAACAATTCGACACCGATCAATAACCCTTTCCCTCGCACTTCCCTAACATGAGGGCTGGATACCTCGACAAGCTGTTCATAAAAATATTCTCCCATTCGGGCTGAATTCGCCACCATGTTTTCTTCTACTAAGACCCGCATTGCTGCTCGAGCGACTGCCATGCCTAAAGGATTCCCTCCAAATGTCGAACCATGCTCACCTGATGTAAATAAACCTAATAAATTCGAATCCGCAACCACAGCTGAGACGGGGTAGAAGCCACCTGAGAGTGCTTTTCCGATAATGATCATATCCGGGCGAACCGACTCATGGTCGCAAGCAAACATCTTACCAGTCCGGCCAAGACCGGTCTGAATTTCATCTGCTATGAATAACACATTATTTTCGGTGCAAATGTTTCGTACCTTCTTTAAGTATCCATCAGGTGGAATATTCACCCCTGCTTCGCCTTGGATCGGTTCCAACATCATGGCGGCTGTATGTGGCGTGATGGCTTTGGCAATGGCTTCCGCATCCCCAAAGGGAACGACTACAAACCCGGGAGTGAACGGACCAAAATCGTCCCGGTATAATGGTTCAGTTGAAAATGAAATGATGGAAACGGTACGTCCGTGGAAATTATTCTCGCAAGTGATGATCTCAGCGTGATAACGAGGCACACCCTTCACTTGATAAGCCCATTTACGCGCCAGCTTAATGGCAGTCTCTACCGCTTCAGCTCCAGAATTCATGGGTAGTGCCATCTCGTAGCCGGTCAGTGCAGATAATTCTTTATAGAACAAGGGCAACTGGTCATTACGGAATGCGCGTGAAGTCAATGTCAGGTGCTTCACCTGCTCAAGCATTGCGTTGAGTATCTTGGGATGGACGTGTCCCTGGTTAAGTGCAGAGTATGCACTCAGACAATCCAGATACCGATTGCCATCAATATCATAGACCCACACCCCTTCTCCGCGGGTGATGATTACATCCAATGGATGATAATTGTGAGCACCATAGCGTTCTTCTAGTTCGATATATTCTTTTGTGTTCATGCCGCCTCATGCAATCCTAAATAAACGTGCTAGGATGGCTTTTTGAGCATGCAGCCGGTTATGGGCTTGAGGGAATAGCGCTGAATGAGGTCCATCCGCAACCTCATCAGTAATTTCCTGCCCTCGGTGGGCTGGTAAACAATGCATGACGATAACCTCCGGATCAGCTTCATTCACCAAGGATTGATTGACCTGGTAGGGTGGGAATAACTGTTCACGGATCTTGGTTTCTTCCTCCTGACCCATGCTGGTCCAAGTATCTGTATAAATGACGTGCGCGCCCTTTACTGCCTGGTGTGGGTCACGCATCAAATCGATCTTGCTGCCACTCTGCTGTGCCAGCATTCTCCCTACTTCCACAGCATAAGGTTTGATTTCATATCCCTGAGGGCTGGCTATGGAGAAATTAGCGCCCAACAATGCGCTGACGTGCATCAAAGATACGGCCACATTATTACCATCTCCGACGAAGCTGATGTTCAAGCTTTTTAAATCACCAAACTTTTCCTGGATGGTCAAAGCATCAGCCATGCCCTGGCAGGGATGGTTGTAATCACTCAACCCATTGATCACCGGGATGGATGACCACTTTGCCAGATCCAACACATGTGCATGCTCGAAAACGCGTGCCATGATTGCATGCACATATCCTGAGAGCACTCTTGCGACATCGGCAATCGATTCACGCTTCCCCAAACCAATTTCCGCTGGTGACAGGTATAATGCATCCCCTCCTAGATGGCGCATCGCCATATCAAATGAGACACGTGTGCGCAAGCTAGGTTTTTGGAAGATCATCGCCAACACCTTACCCCTTAAGAGAGGAGGATTTCCACTTAATTGGTATTCTTTCTTCAATTGCACTGCCAAATCCAAGATGCTTTGGATTTCCTGCGCTGGGTAGTCTGAGATCGCGATAAAATCTTTCATATAAAATCCTCCAATTTATCAACCAGGGGGTTTTGTGCAGTATAACACAACCGACGCTCTTGCCATATTGCCATAGTGCAGAGTAATGGTTTGATTAATGTCATATTTTATCGGTCTGGATAAATAAAGCACCCCGGCGATTAATTCACCGGGGTGCTTTTATTCTTGGTAAAACTTTACAATCTTACTTAAAAGTGATGGGGAAATAGATAGAATATAATCCAAAAATCTCTGGTGGTGCATAGGGTGGAGAATCACTACCAGATCGCCCACCAAATACCCACATGGCTCCCGGATCCCCTGGCACAAAGAAACCAGCTTGATTACGGCGGGAGACATTCAAATTCGGGAAGGCATAATCATAAGTGTTTGTTGCACTGTCATACGAAAATGTTCGGGTTGTCTCACCTGGAAATTGACCACCTCCTGCGATGATGATCTTTCCTGCGAATCTATAAATGCTGTTACTGTCGAAACCATAAGCTGTCCCTTCAGCTGTTGCGATTGGTAATTCTGCGACCGCAGCGTCGCTCCATGTACCAGACAAGGTATTAAATACCTCGGTCTTGGTTTGAGCATACTGGTTAGTGCCATCATATATGTCACCACCAAAGGCGTATATTTTATTGTCTACCACCGCTACATCGATGAAGCTACGAGGCAGAGCTATATTGCCCTTGGCTGAATAATTGTCAGTGAGTGGGTTGTATTCGAAAGTAATATTAATGTTATATGGGCTTGGCGTTTGGCGAAAACCACCAAAAATATAGGCTTTGTTATTCACCACCGCTGTACCGCCGGGTTGGAATCCGGTGAAGTTGACGGGTAGGTTGGCTTTGGTGGTTATTGCATTGGTAACAGGCTTAAAACACTGTACTGCGAGAGTATTATTGCCGGCTGTATCGCGACCACCAAATGTGCACAGTAGGTCAGCATTACCATCATTCAGTTGAACAATAGTGTAATTTGAAATGGGCGTCGGCATATCAGTACCCGTATCGGCGCATATATTCGCCTTAGGGTCATAGGAATAAATGTCTCCATAAGTAACCATACCATCGGTTCCATCACGACCACCCAAAAAATATACTTTTCCTGTTCCAGCATAGTACTCTCCATCATAGCGAGTCCAATCCGGGCAGCCTGGCGGTAGAGTGATTTGTTTCCATGCTCCACCTTGATTTCCGCAAGTCGCATCTCCGGCGGCAAGGACATCCAGATAACCATATCCGTAGGTATAGTTCCCTTGACCATCGGCAGGGGCACCACAGATACCTGCTGGGGCTGCATCAGTATTATTTTGTAGCAATCGGAAGGTAGCGTCGATATTACCTTTCAATGATGGATTGCACGACCAGAGCAGTGCGACTGCACCAGCTGTATGCGGGCTGGCCATGGAGGTTCCACTGTATCCACAGCTCCAATTGTTAGTCGGCACCGTTGAGCATATGTTTACTCCCGGAGCCGATAGATTTGGTTTTGTGTAAGGATCATGCCCAAATGATG
>JBAPSY010000290.1:0-1977 GCA_049281855.1 Anaerolineales bacterium | reverse complement strand
ATGTTTGGGATATTAGTTCACAAGGAGAGTTTGCACTAGCGTATCTTTTAAAGAAATGGCCTTCCATAAAACAACGCTTCCAGGTTGCGTTCTTGTGGCTAAAATCGCATGGAGGATGCGCGGTAGGATTCCCGCCATCGATCGGTTTGACTGGCTTAGATGACAATGACCAGGCAGTGCGTAATGCCTACCTTGACTGGTTTGAGGGACGCAGGGAGAGTGGACTGGAGCCATTTGAAAAAGGGTTCGGAGCTTTGTTTGGTATAGATCATCCCGACGTCATAAAGTTCGTAACCCTCCTGGATAAAGAAATTATTCCTGAACTCTTGAGATTGCATTTTGTAAATAACAATATTAGCCTTGCTCCAAATGCAACTGTCATAATGAAAGAGAAAAGTAGTATATGGTGGATACAATCTGGACAGCATACGTATGTCATTAAAAAGGAAGGAGAAACCAAAGAAGAAGATATTACCATAAGAATATTGATTAGGATTTATGAAAAAGGGGTTGAAAAGCTCTTTGCTCAAGCTGTAGCTGTGATTCTCGGCGCTGGACCGGTTGAGGAGAGAAACTTAGCTCAGCTTCTACAAAAAAAGTACGATATATATCACGCTATCTGGAAAGATTCCGCTAAAACGATGTGGAAAGGAGATCTGACAATCAGAGAGAGTGAGTACACAAATTATGACACTGATGATGGAATGAATGGTGCGTCAGGAATACCGGTTGCGACTGAGGACATCATGCCGGACCTTGATTATATGGCCGCACTGGCTCTTACCTGGTTACATACCAAGAAGCGTATCGATAACGGTACACCTATCCCATCTGAAGTCGGCTTTCCCACAGTTCCAGCCTCTACAACAAACTGGCCGCCTGCTACGATTCCTGGGTATGTGTATGATGCAGCTGCCAGCGGGAATATCACCCTTCCGCTGGATGCTATCCCTTGGGAGGGAGAGATCAGGCCGGACGACATTGACGTCTTTGGGGGTGCTGAGCCACTTTTAAAGCCCACAGAAGATCCCCCAGTCAAACTGAAACCCGAAAACGAAAAACAGCTTGTGGATGTCAGGCAATGGACTGTGCGAGAAAGCGATTCTTTGGTCGATACGGGAGCTGCCATTTTGCCAGAGGACACAATCACTTTTAATGCGAGCGGTGAGATATGGGCTGGCATATGGCTGACCGGCAAGAATGGCCCCAACGGTTGGAACATAATTGATCCTGACCAGAAATTCCCACTGAAAGACTCGCATCCTTACTGTTTATTGGCTAGAATCGGTGAGTGGGGAAATTGGATGTTCGTGGGAACGCAGAACACGTATCCCCATCCCATAGATGGCTCGCCGGGCAGACTCTATCTCCGAATTAATGACGACAAGCCGGGCAATGGGAGTGGCGAATTTCTCTGTCACATCGAAGTGAAGCGATAGGTCTTATTGACAAGGTCTTGGTCCGAATAATACGTGATGAGGCAAAACGACGCCTAACCCCTCGCCAGACTGTGTGAAAACTCCATGAGTATGCGATAAAACAGCCATGTACGAAGGCTCTCTTAAGGAGACGGTATGAGTCATATCGAAGGTGTCGCTCGCAACAAAACCGTATTTGGGATTAACCTGTATACCCAG
Source organism: Anaerolineales bacterium (assembly GCA_049281855.1). GTDB lineage: Bacteria > Chloroflexota > Anaerolineae > Anaerolineales > UBA4823 > FEB-25. The sequence continues at coordinate 340 of JBAPSY010000290.1, read as the reverse complement.
CATCTTCCCACACTGCCTCACCAGCCGCCTCCACGCCAGCACCGATTGCTTGATTGTATTGACTCCGTAATTGCCCTTCCGGTCCGCCAGCTACTCGCTGAACGGCCGACTCCACCGCCTGTGCCTCCTCGAAGCCCCCGCTGCTAGCCAGGATTCCGTCTTGGAAAACTGCGACTTCGTATTCATATATGGTTAACGCTGCTCCCACATACATATATTCTCCAACCCGCCGTTGTACCAAACTGTACGGGCATGCGTGCAGAAATTAAAAATATTTCCCCTAGGGGACTGTAACTTTTGGCGCTTAAAAGCACAGTATCTGCATAACCACCAAATGATG
>JBAPSY010000289.1:0-7075 GCA_049281855.1 Anaerolineales bacterium | reverse complement strand
CTTATTAATAGACCGTCCAATCACCCATGCCAGCAAGGTTATTACAAAACCAGCCATGCCCAGGATTCCAATAGGTAAAATCCCAAACAACCGGGCGTATTCACTCTGCTGAACGGAATTACAATCCCCTACCGGCCCACAGATGGCTTCCACCTGAGTTGTCTCCACATAAGCCAGGTAGCCTGCTACCCCCAGACCGATGATGCACAAGATGGGGATTGCCCAATTCCAGTGATTGGTGAGATGTGCTGAGGATTTATGCCGAAAGGAGACGATTGCAATAACAAACGAGAGAATCATGCCTACCAATACTACGATTGACAGGGAATTGCCCAGTGGGTCATTTGCGAAATTACCTCCCAGATGATTGGTTTGACTGCCTGACAATAGTAATCCAGGCGTGGTGGTAGGTGCAGGTGTAATCGCAGGGGGTAAACCTGTAGAGACAGCAGTTACAATGGGTGTGACACTTTGTACTGCCAGCGGGGAGGTACTAGAGGCCTCAGTTGGTTGTGGGGTTATCAGCGCCTCAGCCAAACCAGGAATAGTTGGCCAATCCAATCCGCCCTGAGCTAAGTATTTTTCGATCAGGCCGGGGAATTGATCCGGGATATCGACTGCGCCAATCAGGCATGTATCACCCACAACCAGGAAAGGAACCCCACCTTGCTCTAGATTGAAATAGTTTAATGCATTCAAGAATAAAGTATGACCTCCGGATTGCGAGATATTAATTCCGACGATGGATAATTTATCACCATATTTTTCAAATATCGGTGGCAGTGCTTCGGTAATCACATATTGGCAGTGGGCACAAGTGGGTGAGTAGAACAATACCGCATGCACCACTGCATTTGGGATGGGGGTTTGAGCCAGTACAGACTGCGCACCAGTGAGCAAAAATATACCAGCGAAGAACAGAACTAATATAAGTCGATAAAGCTTCATAACCAACTCTCCAAGGTCTGTACGATAAAAGGTCTGTTGTTGGTAATTGGCAGGTGAATGATGCAAATGAGCTTCAAATAAATCATATGTTTTTCTTCAAGGTTAATAAGCGTACGCCTTCCACTTGCCGGAAGGTTGCTCCTTGCCCGACGGTTCGAAGAACAGCAGCCTCATCTATTATTCTTGATCCGGAAAGAATACTTACTCCATGATTGAACAGCACAGGAGATAGAGGTGTACTTGGTCCCAGCGTCATCACCAATGCAGATGATAGGCAAAGTCCCAACAAATTATCCAAGGTGTGATTAACCAATGTGCTGCTAGTTATAGCGACTACATCTGCTCGTGGGAGTATGTCGGCAGCTGCTTCTGCTGGATACTCTCCTTTAGCAGGACGCTGTTCAATCACCCACAACTGCCCAACAACCGGGCGTAACTTGGGGATAAATGGGAAATGACCAATGAGTGCTACATTATTGCCACGACCGTGCTCGATCAGCACATCCACAGCGTTTATTTCAACTGCCTGGCTTTCATCCACATCCAACAACGAATTGATCGCTGCCACACCAATGCTTGCTTCCAGCAGGTTATCCGAGTGGGCATAGTCAGCCAGCTGGCAAGCAGTTTTGGAATGCAGGTGACCAACATCTCTCACCTGGGAATGCCCATGTGCATGATCGTCCATCAGGGTAGCTGCCATCCCGCAATGACGGCTGCATACTACTGTCCAGTGTGCACCAACCAAAACTGTGCGCACCGGCGCATCCATATGCAATTCGCTCAATAAATCATCCAGTATGCTCATTCATTAATCCTTGTGCCAATCTGGAACGGTGGGAAGCTTCTTCAGCTAAGATTTCCCTCATAAGATCGCAGATGGTGATGATCTTGGGGCTGGCGATCTGGTATAAGATCTCCTGACCATGACGTCGGGTGGTTACGATGTCACCATGACGTAGCACTCTCAAATGACGAGAGATCACATTCGCAGGTCGTCCAATAGCTTGAGAGATGTCATTCACACACTTGGGACTTTTTCGTAAGAAATAAAGGATTTCCAGCCGTACTGCATTGGATAATGCACGGTAAATCCCGGCTTGATATTCGTATATGGAATCTGGTGTCATAGTAATACTTCTTATCCGAAAGTTAAATTTTAAAAAGCCCTGAAAGCAAGAACACAAAGATTGCACCTAAAATAATCCCGATTGCTGTAGTGTGATGATGACCATGCTCACGTGCGGCCGGGATGAGCTCATCAAGAGTGATAAATACCATCACGCCCCCTGCAAATGCCAGGGCAGCAGGAATAAGGCTCTGAAAGGAAGTTAAAAAGAGGGCTGCTGCTAATGCCCCAAGCGGCTCTGCGAGACCGGAAAGAAAAGCTACCCGGAAGGAATCCCAACGGCATATACCACTTGTACACAGGGGTAGAGCCGTCGCGATGCCTTCGGGGATATTATGCAGTAAGATGGCGATAGCAATGAAAATACCGAAAGACGGTGTATGCATGTACCCCGCACCCACAGCGATTCCTTCCGGGATATTGTGAATGGTGATACCAATCGCAATCAGAATACCCGAATTCAATAAACCTTGATCAATAGAACCTCCGTGCCTTAATTGTCCGAACCGGCGCCGACCACGTCTTTGTGGGTTTGCCACTTCTGTTGTATTGACTTCATTCAAGTGTGGGATTTCTTCTTCCCCGAAGCGAATGTGGGGGACGGTAACATCCAATGCCAGCATAAAGATCGCCCCTGCTCCAAACCCGATGGTAGCTGTTAAAAAGCCTTGTAGTTCCCAAGCCTGGTTGACTAAATCTAGAAAAGATAAGGTAATCATAACCCCGGAGGCAATCCCCATTAGGAAACCATATAGTCGCGGACCAGGCTTACGGATTATGACAATCAGGCCACCCAATCCGGTACCCATGCCGGCGACCAAGCTGAGTAAAAAAGCAGTAACAATCGGGTTCATTTTTCCTCGTAGTATGAATCCGCTGCGCTCCAAAAGGATTGGCCATGGCGTTTGATTACCTGCACCTTGCTGGCAGTCAGTAGTTTTTCAAGGGTTAGATATACTTCTTCGTTGGACCATGTGTTTAAAACATTGAATAGTTCTTTCTCGTGCATCGGATGGCGTGAAACAATTCCCAAGATAGCTTGTTCCAAATTGTCTCCATCTGCAACCGAGGTTATTTTTATGTCTGAGTCTGAAGCAGGCATGATAACATTCGCGACTGCTCCAAGGATATTTTGTGCCCTCTCTATTCCATTTTTATCAGATGGCTGCACCCAATTTTCAGCGGGTGGGCGCGTTGGCAATAATAAATGTACCTGGTTAGGCTGGATCTTTTCAAGCGCTTTAGCAGTCTCATGTAGTGATTCGACAGTATCATTCAAATCTTTGATCAGCATCACCTCCACCCATAAATGACCCGCATACTCCCGCTGGAATGTTATCAACCCGGCTAGAAAATACTCAAAAGTCAACCTTGGCCATGGACGGTTAATTTTGTGATAGAGGTGAGGGTTGCCTGTATCCAAAGAAGGCAATACGGCGTCGGCAGCAGCCAACCCTGCGCGCATTTCAGGTAGGTAGAGTAAAGCCCCATTTGTGATTACTGCAACTGGGAGGTTGGACAGCGATTTTACCTTGCGGATCAGCCATCCTAAGCCACTGTGCAGGGTTGGCTCGCCTGATCCAACAAAGGTAATCCAGTCTATTTCACCCGGTAGGTGAGCAGCCAAAGCCTCATGCACCTCATCCAGAATGTCCTGGCGTGGGATGTACTCGCGCTGTACATTCGTCAATGGACGGGAGCGCCCCAGCTGGCAGTAGACGCAATTCCAGTTGCAGGTCTTGAGGGGGATGGGGTCGATCCCAAGGGATTTTCCCAATCGCCGGGAGGGAACCGGACCAAAGATGTATTTCACGATTTCTCCAGCGCTTGCTTGAGCAATTCAATTAGCTCATCCGATAAAACGAAACCAACTACTTTTACATCCTGTGCAGTAACCCCCGGCACCTTGGCAACTTCCAGCTGGATCGTATTCGCAAGAGGCACGGCAATAGGACAAAGCGGTGATGATGGGCGGAAGGTGTATGACACTTGCCCATTCTCATCCACTGTTAATTCCTCGATCAGGCGCATGCGGATCACATCTACACCAGTTTCAGGATCGATAATCGTTGAAAGCTTTTCCAGTATCGCTTGGCTTAGCTCTTCGGAGTTTATCGCGCTACTCCTTTGTGTCATCGATGCAAGCTTATTCACCCATCTCCTCCATCGCTGAAGTCAATGAATCCGCCTTGGTGTATATCATCTCTACCCCAGCATCGGCGAAGACATATTCCGGACCTTTGCCTTGTAAAAGTTCCTTTAGCACGATCGTATCCACCTTCTGGGATACCAGCCACTCAGCTACGCGAATTCCCTTCCCTTTAGTTATCTCCCGATAGGGATTTTGTATTATTTCCTGTTCCTCAACTTCCCCATCAGACAGCTTGAGACTGACTAGTGCAAAATAAGGAGCTTCACCGAAGTGTTCACTCAGGATTCCATCGGTTGTGGCCAATGGGAAGGCGTAACAGCTACGGACATGAACCATCGGTTCGTAATGAATCAAGACGCGCTCTATATGAGGCACCTCAACCCTGATCGCTTTCTCGATGCGCTGGCTGACATCATGGGCTTTCTTTAAGTCTTCTACCCGTAGTGTTACTTCTGCTTCTAAAAAACGGTATCTTCCAGAGTTGCGACCTGTAAGGTTCTTAATCTGAACAATGGTTGGATCATTCTCAATAATCTGCCGCACTTTTGTCAGGGTCTCCATATCCAATGAGGCATCTAACAACACACGCATCCCATCCTGCAGCAATCCCCAACCGGTCTTGGTGATGAAAAACACAACTACCAGTGCTGCTAATCGATCTAGGTTTAACCCAAAATAGTGACTTATGAGCGAGATGAAGACGATACCAGAGGAAAAAATATGGGTTCGATATTCCAGGGCAGAAGCGGTCAGGCTGGGGGAGTTTGCTGCTTTTCCAGCTTGCAACTCAAAATGACTGAATATCAAGGGAATGATTGCTGATAACGATACGCCTGCCAGAATCCACACACTGACATTTGTCAGTCCTCGGTAACTGAAGAGGGCTTCACGGACGATCTCATAGCCAGTGAAAAAAATAAGGCCTGCCAACATCACAGAAACTACATTTTCAACCTTATATAGACCATAAGGGAAAGATTTACTCCGTCGTTGTGAGATCCTCAGACCGATCAACACAACGATAGAAGCCATCAAATCGACCAGGTTATGTACCATCTCGGAGGTCACGGCCAAGCTGCCCGAGGCGATGGCAATCCCTAGGTTCAACACACTCAATAACAGGTTGATGCCTATGGACCCCCATCCCCAGCGTTCGACCGCAACTCCATAGTTCTCCTGTCCTTCTACCAGCACTTTAGGCTTGCGGTTAGATTCACCTGTACTCATGACTTAAGCTCCAGGAACATGCGAGAGATAATCTCCAGCAAGATGTGGTTAATCATCAGGCTGGCAGAAATCCCTGGCTTAAACATAGTAACCGATGCACTGGGAATCATCGTGTATGTCACTAAATAGTTATCAGTAGTGTGATCAATAATTTCAATTCCATCCTAAATCCTTGCTCCGGTTACCGCATTCATATTCTCCCAGCTAGGTATGTCAATCTGCTCAAGTTGCTCGGTATAAAATCACTCAATAGATTTAAAAAACAGGTCAGGAAACCAAATATTTATTCACGGCAACGTTGATGATTTTCAATGAATTAAAGTATATGGTCCGAAGTCACTACCGACGGGAGACTGTAATTTCTGGTCTGTGACGAACTGAGCTGCTTTAATCCCTGTCATGATCGAGGCCTTCAAACCAAAGTTGGAATACTCCCCCTATTGCTAGGAATCGGGATCAACTATTAATAAATAGTTACCATGTCCAATATAGGGGTCTATATTTGATGAAAGGAAAGGGTATACAGTTGTCAGGAAATATTTCACCACCTACTCGCGGGTCATCCTCGTGCCGCATTTCGGGCAGGTTTGGTCTACGCAGCGTTGACCTGCAACATGCGGTATTTTATGACCGCACTTGGGGCAAACGCAGTTGCCAGCGGGGCCAGAACCGGGTTTGTTGCCACCGCCTTGCCCACGTCCAGCGCCTGACCCGCGGCTACCTTGACCGCGCCCTCTACCTCCAGCACTCTGATCTTGCCCAAATCGGTTACGTAAAAATTTCTGAATCATGATCTCTCCTTATTTATGATAGGGATTATTACTTTCTGTCTATCCCCAGTTCACTCCTGAAACTTACTCCATTTCTGGCTTCCAAACCTCCCAGATTTTACCCACCAGGTCGGGACCAGGCTTAAGGGTTACCTTGCCAGGTTCCCATCCGGCGGGGGTGGCTTCCTTACCACCTGATGCGCGCACGTGCTGGAAGGCTTGTAATTGCCGTATTGACTCAGCAATCCGCCGCCCGACTGGCGGAGTGAGCACTTCCATTGCCTGGATGATTCCATCCGGATCAATGATGAAGCGCCCACGTAGCTCAATTCCCTGGTTTTCATCCCACACACCATAAGCCCGTCCAACATTGCCTGCCTGATCGGATGCCATATGGAAAGGCACGCCGCCCTTGACCATCTTGGAAAGCTCGTGATCGTTCCACATCTTATGTACAAAATGGCTGTCTACGCTAACTGATATGACTTCTACACCAAGAGATTGCAGTACCGGATATTTGTCGGCGACCGCCGATACCTCCGTCGCTCAGACAAAGGTGAAATCTCCGGGATAGAAGCATAGTAAGATCCACTTGCCAGTAAAATCAGTCAGTTTAACCGGTGTGAAACTACCCCTGTAATAAGAAGGAGCTGTGAAATCCGGTGCTGTTTGTCCAACGCGAGCGGTCATCGTGGTTTCCTTTCGTTCAGGTGAAATAAGAGGTTCGGTGGTTGAAGAGGGCTTATCGCCTATTACCGCGCCTGTTATGCGGGCGCATCCTACACTTTCTGCCATGGTGTCTCCTCTCTTATTGATCACAATTTGAGTTCCTCAATGCGCTTTTGGATG
>JBAPSY010000288.1:0-2524 GCA_049281855.1 Anaerolineales bacterium | reverse complement strand
GGGGGGAGCGGGTTTTCGTTTCATACCCCCTAGAGAATCACATTTCCCTTAAACGCGATAGGGGCTGCCCTGACTTTTAGGACAGCCCCTTTTCACATGATGATGATTGAATCACCGATTTATTAGTGGTAGATATGTTATTGTACCTATTTGAACTGATATCGTGCTAGCCACACTCGTGCCAATAACCCGATGATCTAGGTGAGTGAAACGTAGATATACCGGTCCATCCCGATCAGAAGTCCAAATAAGTAAGGTATTAGCTCCAAATTCCATTGGTGTTGACTGTGCCAGGAGGCTTGTCCCATCTTGAGCAAATAAACTAATAACCGTCGCTGTTTGCAAGCTATTCGCAAGACCACGGATAAAGTAGCGTTCGCCTTGAGTTACCATCAGCTTTGCCCAATCTTCATCATTTTGATAATCTGGAGAGAGTGGATTGCAATAATTATGTATCTGACTGGCTCCATTGGCGTATATCATGCTTGCGTTGGCAGATGAATTATCATTCCCAGAAGTATCATAACTATCCCGAGCATTACAAATCACATTAGCTGCCTGAATAGATGTGTAAGTTTCTGCCAGCGTAGGATAATTCTCAACGTTCCTAGAACGATCCACCCCATGCATGCGGTATGAATAAGTATTTCCCGGGTCGCCGATAATCCAATATTTTGTCTTCGATCCATTAACCGGTGGATAGGTCGTCCAGCTTTCATTATTCAATTTCTCCTGAATCTCAACATAATCGATTCCGGATAAATTGTCCGATCCTGCCCACTCAAGTAAAAAGGCATTACTAGGTTGGGTCGGTGCCAAAGGTTTAATAGCAGTAATTGGAGCAGTTTTATCGATCCCTAAATTCCAAGCTCCGACGCCGGTCCAATTTCCAGCCATATCATAGACCTGGATGAAAAATGCAGCATTATTCCCTTCTTGTTGCCCGGCCGGATTAAATTCCATGCTCCAACCATTTGATCCATCCCAATCCGTCCCTAATTTTTCCCATAATCCTGACAACCAATAAGTGGAGTGCCAATAGAACTCAACCCGACTTACACCATTATTGATCTCCGAAACATTCGCAGTTACGGTCATATTCGTATCCGGCAGGTAACTATTTGAGGCTGGCCATGTGATCGTAGCATCAGGTATTATATGATCTTCGTACAATCGAATGGTGTAAAAATAATCACCTCCCCCGACCAACGGATGTTTCCAGGCCTTCAGTTTTAGGTAATAAATTCCATCTCTTGATAAAGTATAACCAATCAGTGGATCACGTCGCTGGATGTATACCTCATCATCATTTTCAGCTAAAACGGTTTGACCATCGGTATCCAAAAGGTACAGATATGAATCCAGAAGTGAGCCATTAATCATCGCGTCAATTTCTGCCACAATGCGATCGCCTGCTCTTCCAAAAAACTTATAGTAGTCGTAATCACCATTTGGGCAAATTTTTCCTGGAATTGTGATGGTTGGATTGTAAGTCAGAAAAATAGCTTGAGCCGGAGTGTCGTCCTGATAATTCTCACCACAAGTTGATGGTGGAGTTGTAGTGATGCTGAAATCATCAATTCCCCAGCCTGAGAAATTGTTGGCAGCAGCGTCTAATGTCGAAAATTGGAATCTTATGCGGATAACATGACCTGCATATTCGGAAAGGTCGATCGCTTTATTTCGCAGCCAGCTGGATGTCTCAGGTATTTGTGGATCATCATAGACTTGAACTAGATTCGTGAATGGTCCCCCGTCCACAGAGATCTCCACCCACCGCTGATCCCAAGTTGTCCCTTGAGTTTCTGTTTGGTAGCGATAATAAAAACGTAAATAGTACCCTGCGTTTGGGATGGAAATCGGTGGTGAGGTCAAGGAACCTGAATTAGGGAGATCTTCATTATAGTCACCATAACTATTCTGATACCACCAGCTATGTGTGCCGCTATGAGCCAGGGCTGAATTACTCTTATAACTCCAGAGACCACTTGCGCTACCCACCCATTCCGACTGAGTGGTTTCCATCGTATCACTGTATGGAACCGTTTCTATGGAGGCAACAATCAAGGGAGAAGCTATTGTAAAAGTAAATAGCTGACTCCATTCACTTAGACCCGCAAAATTACGTCCTTGCACACGCCAACTATAATTATTATTGTTATTCTGCGCTAATGAGTTTACATACACAATTGGATCTGCATGCCAATTGACAGTTCGGATTAAATCTAAATTTAAATATATTTCAACCTTATATTCTGTTGCTCCTCCCCCATTTAACCATGAGAGTGGTATAACGTCTCCTTCACGAAATAGGTTTGGTTCGATTGGACTGATAGGGATTGGAGGTTGTGGGAGTGCATCACGAAGCGATACTTTCATTGATGAAAGCGTATTCCCATATACCCATAAGTATTGCATATATGCAGTGTCTTGGATGATTACTTGGGAGTGTCCGGTAAAGTTTTCTTCCGAATACAGGGTGGTAACGGCATTATCTCCAACCAGGACCGACTCAGCATCATCA
>JBAPSY010000287.1:0-10054 GCA_049281855.1 Anaerolineales bacterium | reverse complement strand
CTCCCGTGCTCAAGCCATGGTTAACCATTTGCAGGATACCCCCTTCAATACCCTGAGCATTGAGGGCAAACAAACCGAGCATCACGAAGCCCAGGTGGCTGACCGAGGAATAAGCCACCAGCTTCTTGACATCACGTTGGGAGTATGAAACCGCAGCTCCGTAGATAATGCCTATTGTCGCCAGCCCTGCCATCCAGGGCGCTAACTTGATGGCTGCACTGGGAAACATGGATAGATTAAACCGCAGGAATCCATACGTGCCCATCTTCAGCAAGACACCCGCCAGGATCACCGAGCCAGCCGTCGGAGCTTCAACATGCGCATCGGGCAACCAGGAATGTAACGGCCACATGGGTACCTTGATAGCAAAGGCTGCGGCAAAAGCCAGGAACAGCCAGAACTGGATGTTGGTTGGAATGCTGCCTCTGGAGATGAGCTCGGTGACTGAGAACGTTCCCTGATTGATCCCCAACCACAGGATCGCCAGCAACATGAGGATGGAGCCCGCCATGGTGTATAGGAAGAATTTGATGGCAGCATACATACGGCGCGGACCGCCCCACACACCGATGAGGAAATACATCGGAACCAGGGTGAATTCCCAGAAAATATAGAATAAGAACAGATCCAAGGCCACAAAAACACCCACCATACCTACTTCCAATAGCAGGAAGAAAATCATAAAGTCTTTAACCCGGTCTTCAACCGCTGTCCAAGTGGAGAGGATAGAGATGGGGGTTAACAGGGTGGTGAGCATGACCAATAAAACGCTCAAGCCATCCACGCCCATGTGGTAATTAATAGTCCAAGTGGCAAACTGGAACCAGGGTGTATTGATTTCCATCTGTACATCCGGGTTGCCGACCTTGAAATACGTCAGCATGACCACTGAGATGGCAAAGGTTGCCACGGTGGTAAGTAAAGCGACCCAGCGAATGGCTTTCTTCCATTCAGGTTTCAAGAACAGGATCACCAGGATACCCACCAAAGGCAGGAAGGTTGTTAGGGTAAGGGGATGGAGTACTAAGTTCATGTCTGTTCCTCGGTTACAGAGTAGCATTCCGCGGTTCGCAATTAACCGCGATCTATCCTAAACGAATGATCAAATATCCAATGATAAAGATTACACCGATAAAAATTGAAAGTGCATAATTACGCACGAAGCCGGTTTGCAATTTCCGCATCTGGGCTGCCAGCTCCTTAAAACCATCTCCCAGGAAATTGCCGACGCCATCGATAATCCCAAGATCAATGGGACCAGACAGCAAACGCGTCGCCCCGTTAAAACCACCTGCCAAGATCTTATCGTGGAAGAAATCGTGCCAGAAATCCCAGTCCACTTTCTCGGCAAGGAATTTGGCGATCCAATTATAAGGTTTGACCACCAGGTATCCATAAAACTCATCCACCCAATATTTATTCTCTAACAAGGTGAAGACCGGACCAAGGATGGGGCGGAGAGGATCATCGGAGCGTTTATTAAGCGGCAGCCTCTGCATCTCCTGCGAACGGCGTATGTAAAGATACCAGGCCAGGGTAATGGCTGCCAGAGCAAGTACAGTGGAGAGGATAGCTACCACAATGTTGAAGCCACCTGCTGCTGCGGCTTCACCGCCTGTAGCCCCTTCTGTCGCAACCTGGATGGTGTGCTCCAGCCAGGTGGTAAAGGTGTGTAAAGTGGGGAAATTCAGGAAACCGCCAACAATGGAGAGCAATGCCAATATGACCAACGGGATGGTCATCACTGCCGGGCTCTCTTCAGCATGGGCAGCAGGTTCGGAACGTGATTCTCCGAAGAACACCATGAAAATCTGTCGCCCCATATAAAAAGCAGTGAAGAAGGCAGCGATTATCAGCAACACATAAACAGCCGGATTTAACGCACTGGCTTCAGCTAAAATCTCATCCTTGGACCAAAATCCTGCCAGAGGGACGATGCCTGCCAACGCAAGTGCACCGACCAGGTAAACCCAGTAAGTGGTTTTCATTTTGTGGCGCAGACCCCCCATATTGCGCATATCTTGGGGGTCAAAATGTCCTTCATGCTTCATCCGCTTACGCAGGATGGGGTCGTGTTCTACCTGGTGCTCACCACGCTCGACCCCCTGGATGACCGAGCCGGCTGAAAGAAAGAGCAGCGCTTTGAAAAAGGCATGCATCACCAGATGGAACATGCCAGCCACGAAAGCTCCCATGCCCACCGCTGCCACCATGAAGCCCAGCTGGCTGATGGTAGAATATGCCAGTACCTTCTTAATATCGAACTGTGCGACGGCTATCGTAGCCGCAAACAGGGCAGTCACAGCTCCGACGATTGCCACCCAGTTCTGAGCCACAGGGACGAGCGAGTAAATGGCATGGGAACGTGCCACCAAATACACACCAGCTGTGACCATCGTAGCGGCATGGATCAATGCCGAAACCGGGGTGGGACCAGCCATCGCATCTGGCAGCCAGACGTATAGTGGCAGCTGGGCTGATTTGCCTGTCACACCCAGCAGCATAAAAAGCGTGATCGCCAGGATAACAGGTTGAGGCGCCTGTTTTGCGAGATTTGCCACCGTATCAAAGTCAAAGGAAAAAACGCCATTGGCTGCTAAAGGTTGGAAATACTTGTACATCAGGAAGGCGGCTATAAGGAAGCCAAAATCACCGATGCGGTTGGCGATGAAGGCTTTTTTGCCTGCTAGCGCATTGCCAATGCCATCCTTGCCCTTCTCATACCAGAAACCGATCAACAGGTACGAACATAACCCCACCCCTTCCCAGCCGATGAATAGCATCATGTAGTTATTGGCACTGACCAAGATCATCATGACCGCGATGAAGAGGTTGAAGTAAACGAAAAAGCGGCGGAAGCGCTTGGGATCGTCGTTATGACGCACATCTTCGTGCATATATCCAACCGCATAGATATGGATCAGGGTTCCTACCCCTCCAACGACCAGCATCATCGTCACTGAGAGGGTATCCACACGAAATGCCCAATCCAGCTGCAGATTCCCGATGGTGATCCAATTGAGATAGGGCACTACCAACCCTTCAGGTCGTCCTAGTATGGCGACCCCGAGAAGGACGGCAATCACAAATGAAAGCCCAGATGCCAGACAAGCAATTGCCCCGATAGCTTTTTCACCCATCCGCCCACCAAGGAATATGTTGATCAATAAGCCGAGGACCGGGAAGAAGACCACAAAAGGCACAAGGTGAAATAATTCTGCCGTATTCGCTGCATTAAATAACATGGTGTATCTCCGGTTACCTTTTTAACCTTTTAATGTGCTGATCTGGTCTACATCAATGCTTGCCTTTGTGCGGAAGATGGTCACGATCAGAGCCAGACCGATGGCGACCTCGGCTGCTGCCACGGTCATGATAAAAAAGACGAAAATCTGCCCATTCATTGACTGCCAATAACGGGCGTATGCCACAAAAGCCAGGTTGGCTGCGTTGAGCATCAGCTCAACCGACATGAAAATGACGATTGCATTACGCCGGATGAGCACCCCTAATGCACCCAGGGTAAACAAGATAATTGCTAGACCCAGATAGTAATAAACAGGAAGCATAGACCCTCTCCGTTACTTTTTTTCGCCCTTCGTCAGAACAATAGCACCTATCATGGCTACCAATAACAAAACTGAAGTGACCTCAAATGGCAACAAATAGCTGCTGAACAGGGCAGTACCCACTTGGGCGGGACTGCCAAACCCCTCGGGTAATTGGGCTGTCACCGGGGATAACACACCCCGCTGACCTAATAAGATATATCCTGCTTCGAGCAACAATATAATCGCTAAGGCAATTGCCAAGGGTCGTTGCCATTGAATAGTCTGGATTCGACCGGCCCTTTCAGCCCCAAGGAGCATGATCACAAATAAGAACAAAACCATGATCGCCCCGGCATAAACGCTCACCTGGGCAACGGCGATGAAAGGCGCATTTAATAACAAGAAGAATACTGCCACTGTGGCAAAATTCAACACCAGGAACAGGGCTGAATAGATGGCATTACGGCTGATGAGCATCCCCAAGGCTGATACAATGGCAACCAAGGCTAAAACAAGGAACAGGAGCAGGTGTAGGGTCATAATCTATGTTTACTCTCTGCGGGTCAATCCTTTGGATTTTCCATCATCGGTATTGAGCGGTTAAATTTTCCTGGTTCCACTTTTTGGGGTGTGGGTTTCCCTCCCGAGGCGACAGGCATGATCAGCATTTCCTTGGTGTAAATCGCCTGACGCCTATCGGTGAAAGAAAGCTCATAATTATCACCCAGGATGATTGCTTCTGTTGGACAGGCATCCTCACAATAACCGCAAAAGATGCAGCGTAACATGTTGATCTCGTAAGTACTGGCATAGCGTTCGCCGGGTGAGTAACGCTCTTCATCGGTATTTTCAGCTGCTTCCACAAAAATTGCATCCGAAGGGCAGGCAGCTGCACACAAGGCGCAACCGATGCATTTTTCCAATCCATTATCATAACGATATAAATTATGGCGCCCCTTGAAACGGGCGTGCATGGGACGCTTGACTTCAGGATACTGGACCGTCACCGGTTTCTCGAACATCATGCGGAGAGTGGTCCACAAACCACGTCCTAATTCCACAATAAACATACCACTAACCTCCCCTCAGAACGGTGATAATCCCGGCAATGAACATGTTCAGAAATGACAGGGGGAGCAGCACCTTCCATCCGAAAGCCATCAACCGGTCATATCTGAAACGAGGGAAGGTTGCCCGGACCCAGATGAAAACGAAGATCATGATCACTGTTTTGATGAATAGATAGATGGGTCCCAGCCAGGGTAGCTGATCTACAAAAGGACCGAGATAGCCACCCAGGAAAAGTGTGGAAGCAATCATGCTGACGGCGATGATCTTGATATATTCAGCCATGAAAAACAGGGCAAACTTCATCCCGGAATATTCAGTATGGTAACCAGCGGTCAGCTCTTGTTCAGCCTCCGGCATATCGAAGGGCGAACGGTTGGTTTCAGCCATCCCAGCGATGAGAAAGATGATGAATCCCAATGGCTGTGAGAGGTTCCAAACGATCCAACCCAAAAATCCGTGCGCTCCCTGGGCTTCCACGATATCCACCAGGCTCATCGAGCCTGCCAACAAAGTGACACTGACGAAGGATAACCCAAGCGCCAGCTCGTAAGAGATCATCTGGGCGGTTGAGCGCAAACCTCCCATCATGGCATATTTGTTATTGGATGACCAGCCTGCCAGCACGATCCCATATACTGCAATCGAAGACACTGCACCAAGGTAGAGGATGCCCACATTCACATTTGCCAGGAACAAGTTGATCTGGCGTCCAAACAAAGTCACAAAACGCCCCCAGGGTATCACGGCCGTGATGATCAAGGCAGGGACGACGGTGATTACCGGTGCCAGAATAAAGAGCAGCTTATCAGATTTTGCAGGGATGAATTCTTCCTTGAATATCAGCTTCACCCCATCAGCGACCGGTTGTAAGATCCCCCATGGACCAGCACGATTGGGTCCGATGCGCGATTGGATACGCGCCAAAGCTTTACGCTCGTAATACGTGACATACGCAAAGCCAGCGGTCATTCCGATCAGGATGATCCCCGATTTGATGATGTATTCGATGAGTAAGGCAACCGTCATGCAGACCTCGTTCTACTAATCATTCGTCTCTACAGCTTTCCTGCAACAACAACCTTTAATTCAATCGCCATGGGTGAATTAAGCGGCATACCCAGGCTGCGTGGAACAAGTGCCACCCCAAGTGGAACCTGCTCACTGATGTGTGATATGGCTTCAACCGGACCACCATCCAAGGAAAATTGGATCTCCGCCCTATCCGGGATGTTCAGGCGTTGGGCATCCTCCGGATGGATTGCAATGTGAGCGGGTGGAATGCGATGGTGGAGCAGTGTGCTGCGATATGTTGTTTGACCACGGTCATACAGAATGGTGATGGGAACAGCGAGTAATGCGCCTTCGGGTAGATTTACTTCAGGAACCTGCGGCCAGGCTAGTGAGGGCGTCTGAGATGGAAACTGCAACTGCACACCCAACCCTTGCGCATTGGCGTATGAGGTACCACCGTAATACAGATCACTACGACCGATAATCGGCCACTGCTCAGTCACCTGAGCCAACAGACGGTAACTCAGGTCATTAAAAGCTGGCACTTTCGCTGCCAGGCGTTTGAAGATGCGTAAAGGCGTCACCTCCACATTCACCCCAACCAGCTTGCTAATAGCGGCTGTTATGGCGTAATCTGGCTTGGAATCAACCTGCACCGCTGCCGGGTAAAAGCGCTGTACTCGGCGTTCACCTGAGGTGAAAGTCCCCTCCCGCTCGGTAAATGGTTGGGTGGGTAAGACGACATCTGCTAGCTTGGCTGTTTCAGTCAGGAACAGGTCTTGGACGACCACAAATCCGGCATTCCGAATGTCATCTACGAGGGCTGGGTCATCACCCGCCGGGTCGGCGCCTGCAATGTATACGGCTTCGTATTGAGTAAAGGCTTCCTTCAGGTTAGGAAGGGGGCGGTAGCCCATCTCCCAGGCGCCCTGGTCATTCGCCCGTGACCATACCGCAATCAGACCATTATTGACTTTACGCACATGATTGGTGATAACCAAAAGGTTAGCACAGGCTTGAGCCAGCGCCTGAGAAGCTTCCAAACCCATCCCTTCACTGCCATAAAATATGATCAGGTTTTCAGCAGCCGAGACGGTCTCAGCAGCTGTTTTGACTGCATCACCACCCTGGTGGATTTTGGGAGCTTTGGGGAAAATCTGCTTGGCAGACATGGTGTTGATCATTGCCAGGATGGTAGTAGCTTCGGAACCATAGGAGTACCGTACTGCCTGGCTGGCAAAACGATCAAGCTTTGTCTGGCGCGGGTTGGCCACGATCAGTGTGGCGCCACGCTCAGCAGCCTGCTTGACCCGCAACCACCAGATAGGTGCTTCCTCTTCCAGGTCGGAGCCGACCACCAGGATCACCGAGCCCTTACCCAGATCAGATAAATTTGTGCCTTTGCCGACACCAACCTGCGTAACCAGATCACCACCCGCCATGTGAGTGTAAAGGGCAGTTTTACCACCCAACCCGTTGGCGAGCTCGCTCAGGTTGAACAGGTCTTCATTGGCAAGCCTGCCACTGGCTAGAGTCAGCAGGCTTTTTCCAGCATGAAGCAAGTTCTCAGCAACATAACTGAACACCTCGTCCCAACCAATCGCCACCAACTCACCATCCCGGCGTACTAGCGGCTGGGTCAGCCGTTCCTTACTTTCAGTATAGTGATAAGCAAAGCGACCTTTATCGCAAATCCATATCTCATTGACCGATTCATTCTGGCGCGGCATGATCCGTTTGATCACCAGCTCACCGTTCGTTCTGGCTTCGCGGCGCAGGTTGATGGTCAGGTTGCAACCTACCGGGCATTGGGCGCAGATGGATGCAGTCGTACACATCTCCCAGGGACGGGCTGCAAAGCGGAAGTCAGACGTGGTCAGCGCGCCCACCGGGCAGATATCAGTGGTGTTGCCCGAGAAATAAGAGTCAAAACCCGGCTCGGAGCATGAGAAGATCTCCATGGAACGACCCCGATTGGTAAAACCGATGACGGGGTCATCCGCAATAATGCTCTGAAAGCGCACGCAACGCCCACACTGGATACAGCGTTCACGGTCCAGATAAATTAAATCTCCCAATGGGAGCTTTTTAGCAAGGTGCATCTTTTCATCATAGATAAAGCGTGACTGTCCAGGTCCATAACGCATGGTCAGGTTTTGGAGTGGGCATTCTCCGCCTTTATCGCAAATTGGGCAATCTAATGGATGGGAGGTGAGCAGGAATTCGAGGATATCCTTGCGCCCCGCTACTGCCTTGGGTGATGTGCCAATTACCACCATCCCGTTGGATACGGGCGTGGAGCAAGCTGTTTCCAGCTTGGATCCAAATTGGATTTTCGGCGATCCATCTGGTTCCAACACTGCTTGCCCTGTGGCACGGTCGATCACCGGGCGACCTACCTCAACCAGACACTGCCGGCACATCCCGACGGGCTCCATCTTGGGGTGATAACAAAAAACAGGTATATCGATGCCGATCTGTTTGGCGGCATTCACGATCAGCGTGCCTTCAGGCACTGTCACTTGCTTTCCATCAATCGTCAGGCTTACCATATTTTTTATGGGCATATCGACAATAAAATCCTATGCATTGGATTTGGCAGTGATGGACTCAAAATCTGCCGGGAAGCGTTCAATACCTGATAGCACAGCTTCAATGGAGAATTCTCCTAGTGCGCACAGACATTTGCCTTTCATTTGATTGGCTACGTCCTGCAGGAGCTCCACATCTTTCATCGTAGCCTCGCCATGACTAATGCGTTCTGTCAGATGCATCATCCAGTAAGTACCTTCACGGCAGGGCGTACATTTACCACACGACTCGTGCTTGAAGAAGTGAACGGTCTTATTGATCAACCATGGAATATCCACAGAATCATCCAGCACAATGACTGAAGCTGATCCGAGTTGAGCACCGAGTTGTGGAACACTTTCATAGTCCATGGGGGTATTCAGGGCTTCCTCATTGGCGACGATCAATGAAGACGAAGCCCCGGCTGCCATGATCGCTTTAATCTTGTGCCCACCGGATATACCACGACCATGATCCATGATCAGCTCGCGGAATGTTGTTCCGAGAGGCAGCTCATAATTTCCTGGTCGGTTGATACACCCAGACAGGCTGAAAATCTTCGGTCCCGGGCTTTTTTCGGTACCAATGGTCTTGTACCAGGCTGCACCACGGTTGATGATAAATGGCACGTTGGTAAGGGTCTCGACGTTGTTGACAATCGTCGGTTTCCCATAGATGCCAACTGCGGGTGGGAAGGGTGGGCGCAAACGCGGTTGCCCTAGTTTACCTTCGATGGATTCTAGCAAGGCAGATTCTTCCCCACATATATAAGCCCCGGCCCCAAGGTGGGTGTGCAAGTGGATGGAGATGTTGCTTCCGAATAATTTATCGCCCATGAAACCCGCCGCTTCCATCTCACTGATGCATTGATCCAGTTTGTGGGCAATCGGCCAAAATTCACCCCGCAGGTAAATGTATGCATCGATCGCTTTAACAGCATAGGCGCAGATAGCCACCCCCTCCAGGAACTGGTAGGGGTTGTTTTCCATGATCTCACGGTCCTTGAACGTCCCGGGCTCAGATTCATCTGCGTTGGCGACCACATAATGCGGCCAATTGTGTCCGTCAATAAAAGACCATTTCATACCCGTGGGGAAACCCGCTCCCCCACGTCCACGCAGACCCGAAGCCTTGACCTCATTGGTAACATCGTCGGGATCCATTCCGGTGACGGCTTTTCGCAAAGCGAGGAAACCCTCATTTTGGCGGTAAATATCGATCTGATCTAGATCATGGATAGCACGGTGACGAAGGAGGATGTGTTCTGCCATGTCGGTCACCCTTCTCTCAGCTTGGTGATCAATTCGAGCGCACTCTCGACGGTCTGGTTCTCATGATACTCGAGCCCCTCAGGGCTTTGCACCTGGAACATTGGGGCTTTATCGCAACCCGCCAGGCACATCACTGCCTCGACTTTGACCTTCCCGTCCGGGGTCGTTTCACCGACCTTGATCCCCAGGTTTTCGCATAGATTTTCAAGGAATTGGTCCGCCCCGCGCAGGGCACAGGGTAAGTCAGTGCAGACCTGGACGTGGTACTTGCCAGATGGCTCGTCGTAATACAGTGAGTAAAAACCAATAATGGACGCAACCTCAGTCACGGTAATATCACATATTTCGGCAATTTGCCCAATGGCATCCTTGGTCACATGACCGTTTTCACGCTGTGCCAGATACATCAGGGGCATGACTGCCGAGCGCTTACCAGCCCGATCAGAGGGATATTTTGCCAGGATTGCCTGGACTTCATCGGGATATTTTTCAAGTAATGCGTTCAACGGTCACAATCTCCCAATACAATATCGACGCTGCCAATGATACCAACCAGGTCTGCCACTAAATGACCCTTGC
>JBAPSY010000286.1:0-4561 GCA_049281855.1 Anaerolineales bacterium | reverse complement strand
CACCTACAGGGCAGGAGAAGCAAATTAATACCTATCTAGTACCCAAATCTCCCGGCACAATCCAATGCTGCTCAAGAGCTGATCAAGTTGCTGGAAACGAGGAGCCAGACGACTGGTTAGACAAGATTGGGAACTCGTCATCAGGACTCTCCTTATGGCAGCTATGTTCACTCATGGCTGCCCTTTTGTCCATCAGGGAGAGATTGATTAGAAATAATGCAAATTGGTCAAGTCGCAAATCTGAGATTTTAGGGAACCCCTCTTCCCCTCACACTCCCTCTCTCTCATCCCTCTCTCATCCTTTAGATTATTAGATTCCTCTTCAATATTGGAGAACCTTTCCTCGTCTTCATGAAACGATAGATAGCCCAATATTTGAGCAGGAAAGTAAGAGGGAGGATCAGGCAATTCTGATTTTATGGAATTTAGAATCTTGGAATCTTGAAAGTTCGGAGGTCCGGATTGATATATAGGCTTATCTGATGGCTCTTCGGGGAACGAGACAATGATCGTTCCCTGCCCAGTGGAACGCCACTGCAAGGCGGATAGAGATCTGAGCAGGGACATGTGTCCATAAATCGTCGCCTGACTCTTACCGGTGATTTTGGTAAGTTCCTGCATGCTCAGGGAGGGCGTGACCCATCCACTCCAAGCCAAGCACCGCAGTTGGATCCAGGTAGACAGGACTGCTGGGGGCAGTTGTGGGTTGAAGATCATTCGGGTTGGGATGAAAATCCCACGAGGAGGCAGCAGGGATTGGGCCATTATATTACTGGAGGGGTTGTTTCTTGCATGAAAAACGCAACCTTTACATCGCTCTCATAGTACGATCGTGATGCTTAGGGCAAAATTCGCCCTCGAAACAATTCGAAACGAATAACCTTTCTGTGGGAGTGTGGATGGTCGGTGGGATCGGTGCAAGGATCATGACTATATTATAGCACATATGTTCTATCCCACAAGGGATTTAGAGGAAATTGGGAAAAATTTAAGATTTCTAATGTTGGTATCAAAAAAGAACTCATCACGAAGAAACACCAGGGGCGAATATTTGACTGCTTTTACCAGGTGGATGAATCCCGCAACCGGGCCGATCGAATAGAAGGCAATGAGAGTGGAAAGGATTCATCCGGAACTGGCCTGGGGTTGGCTATCGCCCAATGGATAGCCCAGGCGCATCATGGCGAAATTCGGGTGGAGAGTATGGTTAGCCAGGGTTCCACATTTGAAGTGATCTTGCCAGCTTATAACCAGAAGTAATTCAATTCGAACATTTCAGCTGATCATTCTGGGGTTTTTGCTCCCACTTTATCGTGTTCTTTCATCTTCAATCCACATTTCGTGGATAAATTTTCAGATTTTACCTTACTCCCCGTATATGACGGCGAAGAGAGTTGGAAAAATTGTGGTTTTGTTGACCTCTTCACCAACAACGGACAATTGTATTACAATCACCTCATCACCATATATACACTCGAGGAGATGCGAAATGAGCGAACAACCGTCCATGGATGTTGAGCGCAGGCGTAAGGCTGATAAACCTACCGAACGTGCTGAAGCCCCTATCAGGCGCCAGACAGATGGGGATGGGGGAGGTCCAAGCAGACCCAGTGGGGGTGGCGGGTTTTCCATCCCGACGGGGGGAAAGCTGGGTGGCTGCGGTGGCATTCTCGTCATAATCCTAATCATTGGCTACTATTTGCTGAGTGGAGGCGGAGGAGGGAATCAGGAACCATCTGCCCCTCTGCTGGAACAGCCGACTGAAAGCAACCCAATCACGCAAAATTTACCCACCAGCACACCCCGTCCGACGCGGGTACCTGTGGCAGGACAGACTGGTCAGAAGTGGCTGGTGATGCTGTACCAGGATGCGGATGACCAGGTGTTGGAGCAGGATATCTTCGTCGATCTCAACGAAGCTGAACGGGTTGGCTCCACCGACCGGGTGGCCATCGTGGCACAGTTGGACCGCTACAGGGGTGCATTCCAGGGCGATGGCAACTGGACCTCCGCCCGACGCTATCTTGTAGCCCAGGATAATGACCTGAATGCCATTCACTCTCAAATGGTGGATGATCTGGGTGAAGTGAACATGGCAGATGGCAACACCCTGGTGGACTTCGTCACCTGGGCGATGGGGACTTATCCGGCTGACCGCTACGTGCTGGTGTTATCGGATCACGGCATGGGATGGCCGGGCGGTTGGAGTGATCCGACAGCTACGAGCAGTGACGGCAACCGCGCTCCTCTCGCTTCAGCGATGGATGGGGATTTCCTATTCCTTTCGGAGATTGACCAGGCCTTGGGGCAGATCCGTCAGCAAACGGGATTGGATAAATTCGATATCATCGGAATGGATGCCTGCCTGATGAGCCAGTTGGAAGTCTATGCCGCATTACAGCCACACGCACATTTTGCTCTTGCCTCTGAGGAGGTTGAGCCGTCTTTGGGATGGGCTTATGCAGCCTTCCTGCAGGAGCTGGTGGATAACCCAGACATGAGCAGCCAGCAGCTGGCAGCAGATGTTGTGAATTCGTATGTAGATCAGGATCTACGCATTGTGGATGACCAGGCCAGGCAGGACTTCCTACGCCAGGGATCACCCATGGGCGGGTACTTCGGTGTGAACGCAGTGAGTGCTAATCAGCTGGCACAACAGATCAGACGTACCGTGACCCTCACCGCGGTGGACCTGGATGTGCTGCCCAATCTAATGACCCAATTCAACAATTTTGCATATATCCTCCAAAATGAAGACCAGTCGGTGGTGGCGACGGCACGCGATTACGCTCAGGCATACACCAGCGTGTTTGGGAAGCAAGCAGCAGCTTCGTATATTGACCTGGGTAATTTTGTGCAATTGGTTTCCAAGGAAGCCAACAGCAGCTCGGTCACCCAGGCTGCTACCACCCTGCTTGAAGCGATGAACAACGCCATCGTGGCGGAAAAACACGGCACAAGCAAGCCGGGATCGACCGGCATTGCGATCTACTTCCCCAACTCGACGCTGTATAACTCACCATACACTGGTCCGCAGTCTTACAACCTGCTTGCCGAGCGCTTTGTAAAAGCTTCGCTGTGGGATGATTTCCTGGCTTTTCACTATAATGACCGTTCTTTCCGCTCCGATGCGCTTGAGGTGGTTGCTCCAACCGAGGGGATGCCCTCACGTGCCCCGGGAGCGGGGAGGATCAATATCTCGGAGATCACAGCTTCGAACGATTCACTTTCCCCGGGAGATACGGTGCGCCTGAGTGCCAGCATCAGTGGGCAGAATATTGGCTATGCTTACCTATTCTTCGGGTTGTATGATGCGAACTCCAATTCGATCTTTGTCGCTGATACGGATTATGTGGAAAGCCCTGAGACGCGCCAGGTGGGCGGAGTATTCTACCCCGTATGGCCAAAGAGCGAGTCGTTCAGCATCAATTTCAATTGGGATGGCAGCTTGTTCTCCGTTTCAGATGGGTCGACATCCACCCTGGCATTGTTCGCACCGGTTGCCTACGGGGCATCTGCCGCTGATGCTGTATATAAGTTGAATGGAACGTACACTTTTGCTGATTCGGGTGAGCAAAAATTTGCCCAGCTCCTTTTCATGGATGGTAAGCTCACCCAGATCTATGGCTACCAGGGGCAGAATGATAGCGGCGCCCCGGCAGAGATCACACCCGCGCAGGGGGATACTTTCACCATCCTGCAAAAGTGGATGGACCTTGATTCGAGCGGTAATGTCACCCAAGTGGTTGAGGTGCCCGGCGACACACTGACTTTTAGCAGTAATAGTGTTTTCACCTGGTCTGCCGTGTATGCCCCTGCTGGGGATTACCTGGTGGGATTTATGGTGGCAGACTTGGACGGCAATACCAGTCAATCATTCACACGCATTGCGGTGCAATAAAGCCACACATAAGCACCTGGTGTAACAGTTGGGAAGGATGGTAAGCATGAAGGAAAAGATTCTGGTTACCGGCGGAGCGGGTTTCATCGGTAGCCATTTGTGTGAGCTCCTGCTGCAGAAAGGTCACACAGTCGTCGCGATTGACAACCTTTCAACAGGAAGACTGGATAACATCCAGCATCTGCTCCAATCACCAGGCTTTCAGTTCGTGCGTGAGACCATCACCAACACCCAGGTGCTTGACCGGCTGTCCAGTGAAGCGGATATCCTCATTCACCTGGCGGCAGTCGTGGGGGTTAAGCTGATCGTCGACGACCCGGTAAATACGATTGCCACCAATATCATGGGGACGGAGGCGGTGTTGACAACTGCCAACCGTTACCGCTGCAAGGTGATGCTTGCGTCTTCTTCTGAGGTGTATGGCAAGGGGTTTAAAGTTCCATTCAACGAGGAGGATGACTGCGTGATGGGACCCACCAGCCACAGCCGCTGGTCCTACGCCACTACGAAGGCGATTGATGAGTTTTTTGCACTGGCGTATTACCATCAATTCGGTTTGCCTGTGGTCGTCATGCGCTTCTTCAACACAGTTGGACCACGCCAGACCGGTCGCTACGGGATGGTGCTGCCGCGATTTGTGCGCCAGGCGCTGGCAGGTGA
>JBAPSY010000285.1:0-16299 GCA_049281855.1 Anaerolineales bacterium | reverse complement strand
ACGAGCGATGCATAAGCAAGCGGCTTTGCGACCCTGGGCAGACGTTCTTTGACTGTCGCAGCCTAGCGAACGTTTATACAGTGTCTTCATGTTTTCACTGCCTGCAGTGTCTTCATGTTTTCACTGCTGTGTGAGCGATGGCGGCTTTGCGCACTCCACCTATCGCGCTGTCTCTTTGTTAACAGCTAATTGTTAATTGCTAAACACTCCCTCTCATGCCCAACAACGACTCCCTCTCCCACCCTCACCACGCCGGCGCACCCCTCGGTAACTCCAATGCCTTCAAACATGGCTTCTACACCCGTCGCATCAAAAAACGCGACCTCTCCGGCGTCGAAACCACTGACCTTAAAAGCTTGGTCGATGAGATTGCTCTCATTCGTGTCTTCACTCGCCGCTTGGTCGAATCCTGCAATCCCACAGCCGACCTCTACGAGTTAGCCGGCATTCTGCGCATTCTCTGCCTGGCCTCCACCACCATCACCCGCATCCTCCGCGTCCACTACATCCTCACCGGCAGCGAAAATGATATCGATCGTGATATTGAGGAAGCCATCCGCCAGGTTCATGCCGAGCTCACCGCCAAACATGCTTCATCTCCCCACCCCGAATCCGCTAAAAATCCTGGCGATGTACCCTCCTCCAATCAGCTCTCATCAGGAGAAGATTGATTGAATGCAATTGAATTCTCTAATTCAATTCATGCCAGACCGCACAGCTGGGCTTTTTTCGCTTTCCGCACCTGCGACCCTGGCAAGCGCTGCGAAGCAACGAGGGCGTTTTTTGCCTGAAGCATCGCGAGGGTTCTTCGTGAGCGATGGCACCTTTGCGACCCTGGGCAAACGTTCTTTGACTGTCGCAGCCTTGAGGACGTTCTTTGTCCGAAACATCGCGACCGATTTATGGGAGCGATGCAAGAGCGTTTTCTGCGAGCGAGGTAGAGACAAGGTCTTGAATTACCAAAGTTTTTTTATATCACTTCTCTGGAGATAATAATTGAATGCTATTGTTTTTTTCGATTCAATATGGTTACTAACCCTTAATTCCTCTCAACCCACTCCCTCCTTGTGCTGGGAGGGGGAGACATAAATAAATTCTCCCGGCTTAAAAAGCATCACGCTGGCATTCAATAGACCATGTCTATGGATCTAAAAAAAATGGAAATATGTTCTACGAACCAATTTGCTGGAATATAGAAGAATCATCGGCAGAAGAGACTCTCAGGGAGAAATCAGGTAAATCGAAATAACAGATCTGGTTTTCTACACAATCATAGAATCATAATCTTTACAACCATGCTTAGTTGACATACAATATAAGCATGGTTGTAAAAAACAAAGCAAATCCAATTGAAAAAGTTCGAGATATCTTAAAAGATCATAATGGAATCCTATTAACCTCCGATCTGGTCAAATATGGAATTCCACGAACATACCTTTCTATTCTAGAAAAGAATGGTGAGATTCAACGGATTTCCAGAGGGGTATATTCAGCTGCAAATTATATAGTTGATGAGATGGTTAGTATTCAGGCGAGGTATAAAGGGGCGATCTTCTCTCATGAAACATCCCTTTACCTATTAGAACTTACTGATCGGTCACCGCTCTTTTATTCTTTGACTGTCCCAGCTGGGTATAATGCAACGACGCTGAAAGTGAGTGGGGCTAAAGTATATTTTGTAAATCGTGGATTATACCTTATAGGGCTGATCACAATGAAATCACCGCATGGGAATGAGATCAAGACCTTTAACCTCGAGAGAACGGTCTGTGATGTATTGCGAAACAGGAACCAGATTGATGTCCAATTCGTCAACGAAGCCTTGAAAAAATATGTAACCCACAAGGACAGGAATATTGATCAGCTCTATAACTATGCCAAGCAGTTCAGAATCCAAAAAATCGTCCGGGAATATATCGAGGTACTCTTATGAGTAAAGCAATGCAGCTAAAAGCCAAAATAAAAAACCTGGCTTTGAAAAACCATGTGCCTGCTCAAGCTGTATTGCAAAATTTTATGCTGGAACGTTTACTGGAAAGAATTTCACTCTCAAAATACAAAGATAAGTTAATTCTTAAAGGGGGAATGCTGATCGCTTCAATGGTTGGGATCAATAGCAGAACAACCATGGATATGGATGCAACCTTGCAAGGATACCCTCTTACTGAAGAAACGATCCAATCGGCGGTTTCGGAAATTTGTACCATTCAACTTGGTGATGAGGTCACACTGGTGTTGGACCACATCGCACCCATCCGAGAGGATGACGAATATGGTGGTTTTCGAGTAGCAATAATTGCCAAGTACGAATCGATTAATACTCCTTTGAAGATCGATATCACCGCTGGAGACATTATTACCCCTGATGCCATTCGATATGCCTTTCATTCGAACTTTGAAAATAAGAATATCGAGGTCTGGGCATACAATATTGAAACGATTTTAGCAGAAAAAGTCGAGACCATTTTGCGGAGGAGCCTGCTCAACACCCGGTCAAGAGATTTTTATGATGTCTACATCATCATGAAGACCCAGAGTCAAGCAATCAGCAAGAGAATTTTTATCTCTGCATTGTATGCTACATCCGTAAAAAGAATGTCTCTTGGGGCGTTGCAGGATAAAGACAAAATTCTACTAACAATCAAGTCAGATCCGATGATGAAACAACGATGGGATCGTTACTGCAAAGAGAATTACTACACAAATGGCATTGATTTCGATGAAGTGATTGATGTATTGATCAACATCTTAAGTTGAGCACCGATACGCCAAGCTGCAGCAAGGTCGAATGCCTCCATTGCTCAGGATAGAAACACCAGAAGCTCGTATCAGATTTGTAGGAAATATTAATTTTCTTCATTCCTTGGACACACAACTTGACGAACCGTTCCTTTGGGGTATAGTATAAACAGCTTTAGTATGGAATTACTCCGTACATATATTGTAGGGAAGCATGATAAGGAGGAAAATTATGGCCTTCATTAAGACAATTTCAGAGGAACAAGCCGAAAACCTGGTTCAAGAACTTTATCAAGCCGAAAAGAAAACCAATGGCTATGTGCCGAACTACACTCAAGCCATGAGTCTGCACCCCGAGGCTTATGCCGGCTGGAAGCAGCTCATCGGTTCGATACGATCCAAAATGAGATTGCGTCGCTATGAGCTGGTAACTTTTGCTACCGCCATGGCGAATAAATGTACCTATTGAATGCTGGCACACGGAGCGTTGCTCCGCAAGAATTTCTTCAACGCTGATGAGCTGGCAGCTATTGTTAAGGATTTCCGCCATGCTGGTCTTACCGACGAAGAAGTCGCAATCATGTCTTTCGCGCAGAAGGTTACTACCCAGGCAAATCAGATAAGCGAACATGATATTGATGAATTGCGCGGGTATGGCCTTTCTGATGAGGAAATCCTCGATGTCGTTCTGGCATGCACCGCGCGTAATTTCTTCAGCAAGACCCTCGACGCATTAGGCGTAAAACCTGATGTAGTATATATGGAACTTGAGCCCGAGCTTCTTCAAGTGCTTCCCATAGGTCGCCCATTCCCGTAATGACCATTGCGAAGGTTGCGAAACATCAAGCTGGGCATAAGCAGCCAGTATATCTAGACCTCATAGGACATTAAGACCTGTGAGGTCCGTTCGATCGCAGGTAAACGGAATGACGAACCGTCCCATTGGGGTATTTTATAGGCATCTAGCTAACGAGATTTTCCGTATCATTAACTGTCAGGCTGCTGGAATACGCACATGCACCTGGAGTGCCAATGACATATACAGCCAATCAGCTCATTTATTACCCCGCCCTGCACACTGACCGTTTGAGACGGTTTGTGCACGCTTTCCATATTAAAACCAGGTGTCACACCATAAATACCTCGGGAGGATAGAAAATCATGAGAATCTTTTTGAATGTCATTGCTGTTGTCTTACTCCTTGTGGGTGGAGTCTGGTTCTTACAAGGGATCAATGTCATCCCCGGTAGTTTTATGACCGGTCAAAGTCAGTGGGCGATCTATGGCGGTATCGCCTTCGTTGCGGGGATCGGGTTGCTTGTGTTTGCCAACCGGAAGAAAGCCGCCTCCCCTAAAAAGAAAAATTGACCATTCGAGAAGGTATGTTGAAGGTATTTGTCCCTATTTCGGCACGGCTGGCAGGGTGATCCAGGTGGCAGACAGTCAAAAGGTTGTGCCTGATTTGGAAACGGCACTTCGACGCATCCGTGATTACGTCTTGCCATGGGAGGTTGCCCAAGTTTGCAAAGCTAACAACATGGGAACATTTATTGGTAAAATTCTAATCGTCGAGCGTGAGTGGGTCAACGTGCGGATGACCGTGCTATTGGTTAGAGAACCAATCGGGATCTAAAAGGAAGCTTCAAGGCTAGTCACATGCGAGCGAGATCGAGTCAGGACCAGCAAGACCGGCTGATCGCCGAATTGAGTCGCTTATGGAACAATGAGGGCGAACGTATTTTGGTCGCCAGTGTCATCCGTGGGCTTGATACACGTTATGAGATGAACAAAAAAATCGCCAACGAACCTGGGGTTGAAGATATCCTCAAACAGATGTTTGGAAGGCTGGCGAACTCATTTGAAAGCTTATCCAATCTACGGGGCAGAAAGATTTTGGATATCGCCTGCGGTTCAAACACCAGCAAGTTGCCTGCAACGCTTTATATTGACACGCCCTTTGGAGAGCTGGTTAAGGGACCGGAGAAGCGTGGCTACACTGCCCAGTTCGAGCCATGGTTTTGCAGAATTCTGTTTGAGTTGGGTGCGAATGCCGTCGGGATTGATTTTGGCGATAACGAGCGTGAGCTCTTTACGCATTATCGAGTCGATCTTGGACAAATCGGCGCGTTGAACTTCTTGCCTGACCGTTCTTTCGATGCGGTTCAGGATAGTCGCCTGTTTGGTTCTCCTGAATTCACTGCTCAATTTCCGCATCGGGCTGATCATTTGAAAGTTGCTCAGGAAATCAGGCGTCAGGAGCAAAGATTGCTAAAGCCAGATGGAATTGTCATTCATTCGGATGCCCAGGCTTTATTGCGATAACAGGTAATGATGCGAAAATCATTAAATTTAGCTACTCATTTGCCTCACGACCATATCTTACCTCTTCGCTCGTTGACCTCCCGGCTCTACGAAACCGAAGACGACTTGCTGCAGATGCAGGCTTTGCTGATGGAGGCACGTTCGCGCACCGATGACTGGCACTATCCGCACGTTGGTGACTTGATATTCTGGTTCTTTATGGTGGTTTGCCACCTGAATCCGCGGGAATTCATTCGCCTTTGGCACGATGATGACGGCAAGTTAGTGGCCTACGCGATTTTAGGGGAGGATCCGTCCTTTGACTTCCAGGTGTTGCCGGAGCATGAATGGTGTGGGATTGAGACGGAGGCCATTGTCTGGGCGGAGGCGCGTCTAACCGAACTCCGCCAGTGCAACGCGCAACAATGGGGTGGCAAACTTGTGTCTGGTGCCCGGCAAGATAATTCGAAACGAATCGCGTTCCTGGAGCAGCACGGGTTCCGGCTTGGCGGCGAGTTTTCCGAAGTCAATTTATTGCGCTCGTTGGATACGCCCGTTCCTGAAGCCGTGCTACCTGCTGGATGCCAGGTGCGTTCAGTTGCTGAAGGGGACAAGATCTCAAACCGCGCTGAAGCGCATCGCCAGGTTTGGCATCCATGGACTGTCGGGAATGTCAGCGATGATGATTACACTATCTTTATGCGCCTGCCCGGCTATGATCGCGAGCTTGATGTGGTTGCGGTTACCCCGGATGGCATTATCGCCGCCTACGTGAATGGCTGGATTGATCCAGTCAATCGGATCGGTGATTTTGGCCCGGTGGGTGCACGCCTTGCTTACCGCCGCCAGGGGTTGACCCGCCTCGTCCTGCTTGAATGTTTACGCCGGATGCAAGCGCTTGGGATGGACCGCGTGAGCGTCTCTACTGGCGTTTCGAACACGCCTGCGTTACGCCTCTATGAATCGGTTGGTTTTAGGATTGTGAATCAGTATCTCGAGTACGTGAAAACGGAATAAGAGAATCACTCCAAACCTGTTTCTTGGCTAAATAAGACTTTGGCCAAAATGGTCTCCCCCAACTTTTGAGGTTTTTTTCTTTCATACTTCTTGACGCTACAGTGTTTTGGGGTATAGTATATCGAAGATGGAGTTAAACTACCGAAATAATCCGAATATTGTCGGTCTGTTAATCGTAAAGCAGTGTTCAATAGAACCAACTGCTAAGATCAATGTAGGAGTAAGAATATGGCAATCTCAGTGAGTAAAAGACAAGAAATTCATCAAATCGCCCGCTACCACTTACTTTCGGAAGCTCTGGGGTAGGTGCTTGCAGCGAACCTTGAGTACATCATTTTATATCGGAACTTTACTGGTTCTCTACTCATTGGGCACTCCTGATTGCAAGAAAATTTTCAAAGAAATGGAGAATATAAAGAAATGATAAAGCTTGATCGAACGAAGGATAACCCTTGGATGCTTAAGACTCCTCCTGGAACTTCAGAGTACAAAATGCACGTTGAGGATAAAGATGGTCGACGTGTCCTCGTATGTACCGTCGGTACGACAATCCTTTACTACGACGCCCGTTGCATCGAAGATCTTTATGCCATGTTAAAAGAAGCTGGAGACTGGGTCGAACTCGGCGGCGCAGATGAACAGAAACCTGCCAAGGAAGGAACGGTTGAAGCCTGGGGAAGGTCACCGACCAATCCAGTCAATGGGTGGTATGGATTGAAGAAAGGTCTGCGCGGTCGATTTGGGGTTTACATCCCACCGCTGATGGAAGCACTCGGTATTAGCGATCTTGAGCATAACCCAAAGAACAACCGTATGCGCGCAAAGTAGGCTGGCAATACTGCGTAACAGCGTTCTTAGCACGCATTCTCGGTCGACCAGTTTTGGTGAGAGGAGTTCGGGGAGACTCCGCCGTAGGTGCGCTGCCCCGGAATATAAGCTGAGCAAGCCTATATCGGATAAAACCATTGGTCATTAAGACAGGAGGCACGATGAGCAGCATCGATGAGAAGATAACGGTCGAAAATGTGAACGTTCCGGGATATACGACCCGTGTAGATAAGGCGATGTACGAAGCAATGAAACAGGCAATGTGGAAAGTTCTCCCTACAAAGGCGCCTGGCCTGACACAGAACGAGATCCGTCAGGCTGTAGTTCCTCACCTCCCAAAGGATTTATTCCCGGGCGGCGCAAAAGCTGAATGGTGGGCGAAGTCAGTGCAATTGGATCAGGAGGCAAAGGGAAACCTGGTTCGAGAGAACACCAAGCCATTGCGCTGGCATCGGGTTGCATAACACCGCGCAGATGCGGACGCAGCCTAAGTTGCCTGATAATAACAACTTCCCACCGATATACTCTCGGTGGGAAGCGCAATATCAATGCTCTCGTGGACTAATCCTTTTTCATAAACACGAAATACCCAAAACCGAGAGCCAGCAGCAAATAAATGACCACATTTAACCACACGAGTGCATTATGCGTACCGGCAAATGCGTCGTACAGGGCAACCACGAACCCCAGCACCATGGCGACGAAGAATCCTGCCTGCACCCCCTTCGAGGCTGTGTTTCTGGTTAACCAGGCCAGGAATGCGTACCCGAGCAATGCAGCACCTAAATACCGCGTTATGAAAATACCGACCCCTTCAAGCGTGTTTCCATAGAGACCCATTGATGCTACCGGTGCGAGGATGAATCCCAGTCCAAATACAAACGCCACAATCGCAGTGACGGTCATTAAAGTGTTGAGTTTCATGCAAGTTCCTCCCAAGGTTAGAGAATGATATTCGATAGAATGATTATTTATACGTTATTGGGAGCTTGGTGGTATTTCCAGCATTCTCCCTATCAATATACAACCCACAGGTTGGTCAACCGCTCCTTTCTCTCCGATAGACTTGCTTTATCTTCCCGGATGATCGGGTTTCGGGAAGATCGTTCCTGTGTTTATCCACCCAGCTCAACGGCTAGCACGTCGTAATAAGTGCCTGCGCCAAACCCGTCGAATAGGACGTGGTCACCAGGTTTTAAGCTGGATAGTTTCCGCAGGAAGGCGATCATGTTCGAAGCTGCACTCACGTTACCAAAGTCCTTCAATAACCATGGCATGGGGATGCGAATGCCTTCCTTCTGCAAAGTCTTTTCCTTTAGCTGGTTGATCTTCAGGTTGGCATGATGAACGATAGCGACTGCGATTTCCTTCCCCGGCAACCCTAATTCCGCCATCTTTTTCTGGTAAGCCTGGTAAACTTCCTGGACAACCTGGACGCCGGTACGCACAAAGAGTTTTACCATGCCCATCATCCCTGCCATCTCGATCGGTGATTCCCCATCCGGCTCGTGCATCAACCCGGCAACACGAATATTATTTGGTTTTGGCTGTGTGACTTCGATATTCGACTGACCCTCGACCTGCTGACCGGAGTGGGGGTAATACATGCGCACAGCCAATACGCCTTCTTCATCAAAGACTTCGCGCGTCTGACCGACCAGGAACTTCATTGACTGTCCGGGGATCAACCCAATAACGCCTGCTCCATTGCCAAACAATTGGAGCGCGTTTTTATCGCGTGAGGATTGCACGAACCGGCTCAACCCCTCGATGCCTCCTACCAGCACCTTCTTGCCAATTAATACTTCCGCCAGGTTTTGACCAAGCTGTTTATCGATGGGCAAGTTGGGATTGAGTGCCAGGTTCAACCCAGCCACTGAGCTGTCGCACGCCTTATGGATGCTTACCTTCAGGGCACTTTCAGGGATTCCCGCTCGTTTTGCGATTCGCTCGGTATAATCGTCGGTCACTGGACCACTATTACCAACCAACACGGCCTCAACCTCGCCCGGATCCCAGCCGCTGGCATGGGCTGCCTCGCTTAAAAAACGCGCCCCCACTTGAACTTCCAGCTCGATATTCTCCGCTCCGCTTAGTATGGGAGTGTGTTGGCGGTACAAGAAGCCCAGTTCAGCTAGATTTAATTTCTCGTCATCCGCTAGCGGTTCACCTGTCACCTGTTCGTATAAACGGGGCAAATTCCAATTATCACAACTTTCGCCCCATGTTCCGTAAGCTCCCCCAATTCCCACTGTTGGGTTAACAACACTTTCGATCCCGATAGGGATTCCGCCTCCGACTGGGATTTGCTCGATGTGCACATGCGGTCTCTCGTAAAACGAGGCCTCTGGATTCGAATTAGGGTCTGTTACAGTTGTATTTTCAGTCGATTCCATTTTCATACCATCCTTTTTCAACCAGTATTTGTAATCTAGAGATATGCCTTTTCTAACACCTATGGAGGGAAATAGTTGTACTTCAAGTTGTTTGGGGAACTCGCCTACATATTGGTTTTGATTTTTCATGCTTCTTTCATATCGACGAGCTTTTCTTGTAAAGCATGTCATCGGAGATCCCTTGCCGTCATAGAGTAGAATTTGCATTAATTCAGGTTATTGTACAAGGGTATAATTACCAGTATTGAAACCTGCTTTTTCAGGGAGAAAGGATCATTGTATGCTCACTCTGTATGAAGAAATCCAGTTGCTCTCTATTCACGAGGCTAAAGGTATTTTTATTGGCTCAGCCCTCGATCGATTGAAGCCAGGGTTGGTTGGGGCGATATTGGCTGAGCTGGCATTGACAGGTAAAATCCGCACCTCCAACAATCGGCGTCTGCAGGTGGTGGAGGCCAGCCCAACCAATGATCCTGTTCTCGATGGTGCTCTCACCACCCTGAAAAATTCAGACAAGGAGCGTAAGTTCGTATATTGGATCAATGACCTGAACCCCAAACCGGAGAAACTCCGCCGGCAAATCACTGCCGGCCTGATCCAAAAAGGTTTCCTGACCCAGGAGGATGATTCCCTGATCTGGGTCATCCCCTCACCGCTCCATCCAGAGATGAAAGCTTCCACCAAGCATTGGGTGGTTAAACGCTTGCGCGATGTGGTTCTTGCCCAAGAAGAGATTCAGCTCCGCGATATCGCCCTGCTCAGCCTGGTCAGTGCATGCGGATTATTGGATCTGGTATTTTTACGCGATGAACGCAAACTGGCCAGCCAATATATCAACGAGCTGCTTGTCGGTAAAGCCATGCAGGATCCAATCCTCGAGACCATCCAGGAGATTGACTCCGCCATCACTTCTGTGGTTGAAGAAGATTAATCAGTATATTGGATGCCAGGGCGTAGGTAATTATTTCCTTTGCTGTTCCAGTTGTTGTGCCGAGGACCTGCGTCAGATAGAAAATCCCCGACCTCACAGGTTTCCCCAACCTGTGAGGTCGTTTTGCACAAACAGAGGAGCAAATCTATGACGCAGACAGATGAAATCTTGACTCAACCGGGTCAATATATACAAGTAAATGGGCTGAATATTTATTATGAGGAATACGGGAGCGGCAATCCTTTGATTCTGCTGCATGGTGGAACTGAGACCTGCCATATGTGGCAGCCCTTTCTATCGACCTTTGTTCCCCATTTCAGGGTGATTACACCAGATAGTCGTGCGCACGGCAGAACAAACAACCCAGCTGGTGAACTCAGTTATCATTTGATGGCAGATGATGTGGTTGCTTTTATACAGGCTTTAAACCTGACCAAGCCACTTGTCTTCGGATACAGCGATGGCGGTCAAATCACGTTGGAGATTGGGTTGCGTTATCCCACCTTGATCAGGGCGCTGGTCGTTGGTGCTGCATGGTATAGATTTTCGCAGACTTACCTCGATGGGTTAAAGGCTGCTGGCTTTGAAAGCTCAGGCATGGTGAATATTGAGCAAATCCAAAGAGAAGACCCAGAGTGGGTCAATCATTTGATAAAAGACCATTCATACTCCGGTGACCCTAATTATTGGCAGACGTTACTGAAGCAAATCTCAACCATGTGGTGGACGCCACTGGACTATTCCGCGGAGACCTTTCAGAAGATCTCCGAGCCAACGCTTATCCTGTTGGGTGACAGCGATGGGTTAGTCGAACTCGAACAGGCGGTTGAGATGTATCAGCTAATTCCAAGTGCAGAGTTGGCGATTATCCCAAACGCAACTCACTTTTCAGCTGTCAACGAATTATCCATGAACATCGTCCTTGACTTTCTAGTGCGTCACAGCACACAGACCGAACAATCGTGAGACTAAGGGAGTAGGCATCCTACCAGTTACGCTTAACCAACTTCGTTTTGCAACCATAGACATCAAAGGTTCCAAAACCATAGATGTCTTATGGTTACACTTCCATCCCGCTTGACTTGCCATCCCTTTGCGGTATAGTAAATACATATATAGCTTGCTCATCACCAGGTCACTCCTGTTCATGAGCAGGATGATCCTGCATCGATAAAAAAATGGAGGAAGATGATGTTACCTTTCTACGAAGCTCTTCTTGATAGGTTTTATGATCTGCATCGTGAGATTGAAAATGATTTGGATGTGCTTCCACCAGAAGCCCTTGACTGGAAACCCGGTCCTGAGATGAACTCGGTGAGTGTGATCATCGTCCATCTCACCGGTGCCGAGCGTTTCTTGATCGGAGATATAATCATGGGGGATCCCTCCAACCGTAACCGCGACGCTGAATTCCAGGTCGAGGGGATGGGTAAGATTGATCTGGTCCAGCGACTGACTGCAACCGAGTCATATATCAAAGGTGCATTTGAGAAATTAAGCCTTACCGACCTGGAGACAAAGCGCACGCACCCGCGCCATGGCAACCAGGTCAGTGTTGCCTGGGCGATCCTGCATGCCCTCGAACACACCGCCACCCATGTCGGGCACATACAGCTCACCGTCCAGTTTTGGAAGCAAAGGAATGTCGGGGAAGGTTGAAGTAGCGATTGACTTTGCTCCTTTCGGGATATAGTATTTGTAATTCCATACGGAACTAATCCGTAAATTTTTTTATTGGGTGGACTCAAAGGATTGTGATCTTGAGTAGAACATTTTTAAGGAGACAGATTGATTAGACCGCCTAGATTGCGGCCTGGGGATACAGTTGGCCTTGTCAGTCCCTCTTGGTGTGGGGCAGGCAAGTATCCCCACCGCCTCGAACGAGGGGTGCGATACCTGCAATCCCTTGGTTTCATGGTGAGGATAGGGGGACATGCCCTCAACCAACTCGGGTTTGTCTCCGATACGCCTCAGCACCGGGTTGATGACATTCACAGTATGTTCACCGATGCGGAGGTCAAAGCGATCGTGGCGACGATAGGTGGAGACCATTCCTGTCATTTGCTGCCCCTGTTAGACTTTGACCTGATCCGGAAGAATCCGAAGATCTTCATGGGATTCTCCGACATCACGGTGCTCAACGTGGCTATCTGGAAAGAAACAGGCTTGGTGACATTCAATGGTCCAGCATTACTGACAGATTTTGCCGAGAATCCCAGAATGTTTGAGTACACAGAAAGTCACACCCTGAGAGCGCTGTGTGAAGCGAGGCCGATTGGGGTCTTAGACCCATCGACTTGGTGGACTGAGGAGTTCCTTGATTGGGGTCAGCAAGAGGATCTGAAGCGACCACGTGCACAGCACAATTCTGCAGGCTGGAATTGGCTGAGGGGTGGTGTGGCGGAGGGTGTATTGATAGGCGGATGCTTGGAGTCATTGGAACATCTGCGAGGGACGCGGTTCTGGCCGGAATGGCAGGATGCGATCATGTTTTTTGAGACATCAGAAGAAGCACCGTCTCCAGAAACGGTAGATGGCATTCTGATGGATTACGAGAATATGGGCATTCTGCAAAGGCTGAAGGGGTTGATGGTTGGTCGACCAATGCGCTACACTGAGGAAGAGAAGCAGCGGCTTCGAGAAGTGGTCTTGGATCGGACGAGGAGCTACCCATTTCCGATTGTCACAGACATGGATTTCGGACACACAGCACCGCAGCTCACTCTACCGATCGGATGTCGTGCTCGGATTGATGCGGATAATCACCGCTTCGAGATCATCGATGCAGCAGTCGAGTAGGCAGTGAGGTGTGGGCGGATCATGGGTGTGCTTTCCGCATACTCGCGTGCATCGCCAGCAAGTCAGCCCAGTGATGGATTGAAGCGGTAATTTGAAATAGCTTTTCGCTTATCTCGGGGAAACCAACCGATATAGGTTATCTGACGAGATTACATAACAGAGCACACACAAAACACATGACAACTCTCCAACCAGCTCGTGAAGCCATCCACATGATCACCCAATGGGCGATGACCCACGATCCAATCCGTGCTGTTCTGCTCACCAGTACACGCGCACTCCCTGACAGTCAGGTAGACGTCTTGTCCGACTACGATGTAATCCTGACCGTTCAAGATATCCATCCCTTTGTTACCGATCGATCGTGGCTGAATGACTTCGGTGAGGTCCTTATAACCTACTGGGATGCGATCTATCCCGACCCGGTCTTCGGAATTGACAAATGTTCAAACGTGACGCAATATTGCGATGGTCTCAAGCTCGATTTCACTTTATGGCCCGTCGGTTTGCTGCAACGGATCGTAGCCGCGCCCGTTTTACCAGCTGAGCTCGATGCTGGTTACCAGGTGCTGCTCGATAAAGATCATCTCACGGCAGGGATGCACCCAGCCACTGGCAGGGCGTATGTGCCAAAGCAGCCCACATTGGCGACATATCAGACGCTGATCAACGATTTCTTGAGTGATGCACCCTACGTTGCCAAGTGTTTGTGGCGCAATGAGCTCATGCCTGCCAAGTGGTGCCTCGACTATGACATGAAGCACATCTATCTGCGCCAGATGCTTGAATGGCGCCTCGAGATCGATTGTAACTGGTCAGTCCCAGTGGGAGCCCTCGGCAAGGGACTAAGAAAACGCCTGCCGTCAGTCCTCTGGACTGCAGTAGAGCAGACCTATGTTGGGGCGCGGATTGCAGACAATTGGAAGGCGCTTATGTGTACAATGGTTCTATTCCGCCAGGTTTCCATGGAGGTCGGGGATTATTTCGGGTACACCTATCCCGATGAGCTTCACCACCGGGTGGGCGCGTATCTTGAACATATCAGGCAGTTGGGCAATCCGCCTCAACATTAAAGAACAAGTCACAATCATGACGAAAATCCTCCATGCATGACGAAAATCTTCCCTGGTGGGCTGTTAGCATGGATTTCTGGTAATTATGGTGAAATTTGATATAATTGGGTGGATTTAGTTTCGCACTTATCTGTGAAAAATATCTGTGCGATTCGGAAAATGATAGGGATAGGTCAATCAACCTAAGAGGATTTACTATGCAAAAAATCACACCATTTCTATGGTTCGATAATCAGGCTGAAGAAGCAGTAAAGTTTTATACATCCATCTTTAAAAATTCAAAGATCGGAAAGGTTTCACGCTATGGCGATGCCGGACCCGGACCAAAGGATTCGGTTATGGTTATGGAATTCCAGCTCGATGGACAGGACTTCTCAGCCTTGAACGGTGGTCCGGTATTCACCTTCACAGAGGCGATATCCTTCTGCGTCGACTGCGCCACCCAGAAAGAGGTGGATTATTTCTGGGAAAAGCTCTCACAAGGTGGGGAGAAGGGGCAATGCGGCTGGCTGAAAGATAAGTATGGCGTATCCTGGCAAATTGTACCCACCATCCTGGGTCAGCTGATGAGCGACCCGGATGCCGTGAAAGCGGAACGGGTGACGCGTGCCATGTTGAAAATGATGAAACTTGAAATTGCAGAATTACAGCGTGCCTATAAGGGCAGCTAGTGAAATTTCGACCCGATATCCATTTTTGCCAGAAGTCACCATACTTCAATTAGGAGAGGGATTTGCCATGGACGCGAATAAAGGTCATCCATCCACGATCGATGCATACATTGCACAGTTTCCTGAAGACGTGCAGCAAAGTCTACAAAAGGTCAGGGCTGTGATTAGGGAGACTGCTCCACAAGCCACGGAAAAAATTAGCTATAAAATGCCAGCTTTTTATTTAAACGGCACCCTGGTCTGGTTCGCTGGTTATAAGCACCATATTGGGTTTTACCCAACCGGGGAAGGTATTGAGGCATTCAAGAAAGAATTATCAGCTTATAAATCGTCAAAAGGGGCGGTGCAATTTCCATTGGATCGACCCATCCCCTATGACTTGATCAGGAAAATAGTGAAGTACAGGCTTACCCAAAACCTTAAGAAATAGCTATCGCATAAAAGCACTTTCTCGTCCTTTGACAATGACTGGGTAGAGTCATTTCTTTCCTCTTTCGCTCATTTTGCATGAGTGTGAGTAAAGGAGAGAAAGGCAAGCTAACTCGAACCTTAGCTCTCAAAATCAGAGGAACGTCAGCGTCCTCTTTGCCTGGATTAATAATATACACCGAGGGATATCCGTCCCCTAAAGGCATATCGCTTTGTGACCGCGCCATGGAAACGTTTATTATCTCACTGGCGAACGCCTGCTCCCCTAGCAAGTATCCCTAATAACTAATCACTTCTGCCCAACCGCTTGACGAGCATTTGGATTGGGGTATATAGTATGCATGGCTGGGTGACCGGATTAAAACGCGCTCAGTAATCTTACCAATCGGAGTATCGACCATGGAAGCCTATTCAATGCCCTACGAAGTCCGCTGGACCGACATCGACGCCAACCGGCACGTCCGCTATTCAGCCTACATCGACGCTGCTGCCGAATTGCGCTACCGCTTCTTCACCCAGCACAACCTGCCGCCCGAAGCCTTTGATGAGTTGGGGGTGGGCCCCGTCTACACCACCCTGACGGCCAACTTCTTCCGCGAGGTCCGCCTTGGCGAGACCCTTACCATCACCTACCTGCTCACCGGTTTATCCCCCCAGGGCATCCGCTGGAAGGTGCAGCACGACTTCCTCAAAGCCAATGGCAAGAAGGCTGTCACCGTTTCTTTGGAAGGCACCATCCTCAACCTCACCACCCGCCAGCCCGCCATCCCTACCCCCGAGATCATGGCAGTTTTCCAGCTAGTCCCGCGCAGCTCCGACTTCGAAGTCATGTCAGAGAGCAGGTGGTTCAAAAAGTAGAAATAAGTCATTGTGGGATGTATTTTCATAAAGCAATCGAGGTCTCTTACGGGGAGGGTAATTCAATTTCCACCACTGCCATTCACGCAATCATGAATATCGAACTGGAGGCGCTTCCAGGAAAAATCGTTGAGTGTGTTGTGTTGTTAAGGATTCTCCTATATACTCTAAACAATTCTTGAAGTGAATCGTCATTGAAAACTATCAGACAGCTGATAATGGAGGGTAATCATGTCGAATAACGAATCAATAAACAT
>JBAPSY010000284.1:0-10644 GCA_049281855.1 Anaerolineales bacterium | reverse complement strand
CCTAACCTGGCCGATTGCGGTCTGAATTCATCATACAGCGGGTTTGTTAACTATACAGTAAAAATAGTCATCAACTTTGATAATGTTTGTTCAGACATTGTGGAAGAGGGGGATCTTTTTAGAGGCTGGTGAACTGGATATCCAGCCAGGCGATCAAAGCGAGGTGAGAAAGAACTTGGAGGCGTGCGCTTCGTCATCCTCCCGGGGAAGGATGTTTGATTTGGAAGCGTGGTTATATTAACTTCATTCTTTTTTGTTCTTGCTTCATTCACTTTTTATAGTATATTTATTGGAATGAAATACTTATTTAAAACATGAAATATCCATTGAGCAACGAATCCCATCATGTTCAAACTCTCATTACCGGGCATGTTGTACCGGAACCAGAACGTTGCATACAATGTGGTATTTGTTCATTTAGCTGTCCGATTGGCATAGATGTTCGTCTTCATGCCTGGACAGGGGAATATGTTGAAGACCCCAATTGCCTGACTTGCGGGGAATGCATCGAACATTGCCCACGTGCCGTGCTTCATTTTGAGAAAACCGAACTCTTTATGGAGGGGAAGAAATGACCCGCTACGTCATTATCGGGACGGGCATATCCGGTTTTGCAGCGGCTCAAACATTGCGCAGCCTGGACCCTGTGGCTGAAATCATGCTGGTCAGCGACGACCCTCATGGTTTTTACTCTCGTCCTGGCCTGGCATATTACCTCACTGGTGAGATCCCTGAAAAACAGTTGTTTCCGTTCTCAAAAAAGGGGAAGCTAAACCTGGACGTTCAGTACGTCAAGGGGCGTGTAACACATCTCGATCCGAAATCTCATTCAATAGAAATAAATACACAAGGGGCATTGGTTTATGACCGTCTGCTGCTTGCCACAGGCGCAAGCTACGTGCCACTGGAAGTTCCGGGTGCAGACTTGCGGGGTCTGGTCAAGCTTGACGATCTCGAAGATACCCGCAAGATTCTGTCGCTGGTGCGACGCACCAAAACCGCGGTCGTCGTAGGCGGCGGCGTGGTTGGCATAGAACTGGTCGAGGGATTGGTGGCACAGGGTATAAAAGTCCACTACCTACTGCGTGGTGATTGGTTCTGGTCCAATGTCCTCACTGAAGCTGAATCGCGCCTGGTTGAGCGTTATCTCGCCCATGACGGGGTCACTCTTCACCACCAGACAGAAATCGTCGAGATCCTTGGAAAGAGTGGTAAGGTAACAGGAGTTCGCACTACTCGAGGTGATCTCATGCGTTGCGACATGGTGGCGGTCGGCATCGGAGTGAAAGCGTGCAAAGAACTTGCACAGGCAGCTGGTCTGAAAACAGACCGGGGAATCCTGGCGAATGAGTATCTACAAACCAGTGACCCAGACATTTTCGCTGCGGGCGATGTGGCCCAAATTTTCGATCCGCTGAGTGGACGTTCATCCATTGATAATCTCTGGTACCCAGGACGGAAGCAGGGACGCGTAGCGGCATTAAATATGGCTGGGCAAAATCAGATGTACCAGCGGACGGTTGCCACCAATGTCCTGCGTTTGGCAGGAGTGATGACCACCATCATCGGATCAATCGGCAGCGGGCGCGACGATGGTCAGGTTTATACGACTCGTGGCTCAAGCGAGACCTGGCAACAGTTGCCCAATACCATCGCCTCGGAGAGTAGCACAGAAGTGAGCCAATTGCGACTGATGGTCGGTGAGAAAGTATTGCTCGGTGCACTGGTGATGGGCGACCAAAAAATATCCCGACCTTTACGAGAGATGATCAATGACCACGTGGATATTACCCCCATTCGGGATCAATTATTGCAATCTAGCGCTCAGATGGGGCAACTTGTAATGGATTACTGGATAAAAGCCAAGAGATGACTAGACCTTAATAAGGAGAGGTGGAATACTGTCCAAAAACAAAGAACTCTGGCTTTCCTTGCTGGCAGCAGTCATCATGACTGCGATTTATGTGTTCGTCGTCTATTGGTATCGTACCGTACCGGCAGCCGCCAGCTTCTTCGGTCATATGATCGGTGTGGTTGGCTTCCTGCTGATGCTGGTGACTGAAACCCTGTATTCCTTCCGTAAACGCAGCCGAAAGGGACGCTGGGGTAGTATGCAATCCTGGCTCCAATTCCATATCTTCACCGGGTTGGTCGGCCCATACATGGTGTTGCTGCACACTTCCTGGAAGTTCAACGGTCTGGCTGGAGCTATCACGCTCCTGACGATCATCATCGTCATCAGCGGGTTCATCGGGCGGTATATATACACCCGCATCCCGCGCACCCTGGAAGGGCTCGAGATTACCCCTTCCGGTGCACAAGCCCAGGCAGTCGTACTGGCTCGCACCAGGCGTATGTTGTCCGTCTGGCATGCGATTCACATCCCAATCGGAATTGCGCTGTTCGTCGCGGCTTTTATTCATATTGGGGCAGCCCTCACATACGCCACGTTACTCCGATAGAGGTGGTTGATGGAAAAGAAGCCTTATGGCTGCTTGACCGTTCCCGGCCTTGTCACGGCCTTGCTGACTGTATTGGTGGTGATTGTGGTGGGGTTAGTACGCGGTGGCGTGCTCTTCAGTCCAGGCCCACTCAACGCCCTGTCTGGTGCAACACTGGGGAGTATCACCTCCCATACTGAACTCAGTGGCAGATGTTCTGCCTGCCATGCCTATTTCTGGCAAACAGCAACGATGGCCGAACGCTGTGTGCTATGCCATACGGATGTCGCTGCCCAGCGGCAGGATCCATCCACGCTGCACGGAGACCAGCTGAAGAAAAAACCCGATATGACTTGTCGGGCTTGCCACCCCGATCATCGTGGCCCGAATGCCCCGCTGACCGACCTATCCATGGCTGACATTTCACACGATGCTTTCGGGTATGATCTCACCGCCCACCAACGCCAGACGGATGGTTCTCCTTTTGCTTGCAACAC
The DNA here is from genome assembly GCA_049281855.1 of Anaerolineales bacterium. Classification (GTDB taxonomy): domain Bacteria; phylum Chloroflexota; class Anaerolineae; order Anaerolineales; family UBA4823; genus FEB-25. The sequence goes on along the minus strand of JBAPSY010000284.1, from coordinate 7,706 downwards.
TTGCCATGTCGATGGCTATACAACGTTTGACCAGACCGTTTGCACCGCCTGTCACCAGCAGATCAAGGCCGATTTCATGCAATCTCACCTCCAGGCTTATGGAGAGAACTGCCTGGCTTGCCATGATGGGATCGATACTTACAATCACAATTTCAACCATAATAATGTCGCCTTCCAACTGACTGGGAAGCACGTCCAAATGGACTGTGGTTCGTGCCATACCGGCGCTCGCAGCATCGCCGACCTGCAGGCAACCCCCCAAGACTGTTATACCTGCCACGCCAAGGATGATGCTCACAAAGGTCAGTTTGGAAATGGATGTGGTACATGTCACACCACCAACGGCTGGCTTCCAGCTACTTTCGACCACTCGCTTACAAAGTTCCCACTAACTGGTGCCCATGTTGGGCTGGCCTGTGCAAAATGCCACAATAACGCAGTCTTTACCACCCTCGATACAGCTTGTGTATCCTGCCACGCCAAGGACGATGCTCATAAAGGTCAGTTTGGAAATGGATGTGATACATGTCACACCACCAGCGGCTGGCTTCCAGCTACTTTCGACCACTCGCTTACAAAGTTCCCACTAACTGGTGCCCATATTGGGTTGGCATGTAACAAATGCCACACGAGTGCAGACTTTACCACCCTCTCTACAACTTGCGCCTCCTGCCACTCAGACCCATCATTCCACGCTGGTCTGTTTGCGGGTATGACATGCGACCAATGCCACACCACCACTACCTGGAGCCCTGCTACCTTCAACCTATCGCATCCTGCTAGCTGTGGTGAAGTAGAGTGTATCAACCATGAGAGAGCAGTTTGCCGTGATTGCCACACCGTCGACCTTTCCACGGCTACCTGCCTCAAATGCCACGATAGCAACAGTCCTGGCGATGGGGAAGGCGGCGGCTAAAAAAGTCGCCTTCCTTGTTTTAAATAACAAGGAATATATTCGCTTGTGATGTAAAATCGTCTAAATTAATGGGCTTTTTCCAATAAATGAATTTCGTCCAGAAATGCTTTCCCCTGCTGAGGGGTTAGTGTCTCATTGATCACCAACGCCAGGCCTTTTCCACCCAACTCACCGACGATCCCGAGCGCACCACGTGCGCTTACGTATACCTGGCAGAGCTTGCCACTCTGGCGGATGCGATTGAGCAGGTGTAGCCAGTGTTCTGCCTGTGGTTGGCCATCCCCCGGCACCCATTGAATCCCTCGCAAACGCTCCAAAGCCAGTAACATGTCCAGGTGTGGCAGCTGCCCCTTACCGTCCAGATGATAAAACGCATAATGGTCCCCAGCAGGTGATTCCACATCCATGGCTCGTTAGCGCATATAATGCTTCATAGCAATGCAGCCAAAGCTGGTTGGTTTCACGGATCAGTCGGTCGACTTCCTGAGGCGCGTCGACTGGATCGATTAGTAGCTGTTGGGTGCCACGCAGGTGAGCCAGGATATCCAGGTTTCCACCCAGGTCGGTGAAACCGATCGAAAGTTGCTTTCCCCAGCGCTCAACTGCTGCCCGGGTGACAGTTTTTACTCGCTGCCACCAGGGGTTCTCATCCAGCATACTCACGTGCAGCTTGGAAATTGCCCCACCCTCGCCAGGTGAAAACCAGGTGGTCTCTTCCACCGCATGCATGTATGCGCCAGCGAAAGCTGCCACGATGCCCGGTCCAAAGTTGGGCTAAAATCGTGGAAAAGCGTCCCCCAGGTAGTAAGTGGCTTGTAAACGTGGAATGAATAGTTCCAGTAACTCATCCGCAGTAATATCATGGGCATAGTTGCCCAAAAAGATACTGGCATAGTGCGGAGCGACCTCATCTTGTGGTTCGATGCATTCAAGCACAATCAATGGCCGCTCCAGCTCTCCTGCCCACCAGGCAGACCAATTCTGGGTAACAATCTCCCAGCTGGATTCGGGAAAGTGAAGGTTCAGGGGCATTATTCAGGGATCGATGCTGATCTGTTATCCGAGATATCGGCTGAAGAACTCTATCACCTTGCGGGTATGCTCCTCAGGGTAAAGCTGGCTGGCGGTGGTGTGACCAGCATCAGGCAGCCGCCAAACCTCCTTGGGTTGCTTGGCCGCCTCATAAAGGTCATCAAAATCCGGCAGGTATTGGTCATGGTCGCCGTGGATGAAAAGGATTGGGCGCGGAGTAATCTTACCCACCCAACGCACGGGTTCATATTGGAATAGGTTGGCTCCCAGACGCAAGGATGTCATGCTGATGATCAGCCAGGCAAGCGGTTTGGTGAACCACAAAGGGAAACCCATCTCAACCCCTCGGCTGGCGATGGCCGTACGCATGCGGGCGGGTCCACCATCGCTGATGACTGCCTCAATTGCAGGGGATTCTGCTGCAAAGAGCATGGAAACGATGCCGCCATACGAAAACCCGAGTAAACCGATGTGGTGAATACCACGACCATGAAGGAATTCTATCGCCCCCAACATATCGCCGCGTTCATCATAGCCAAAAGTCATGCGCTTGCCTTCACTACGCCCATGGGCACGGAAGTCGAATAGGAGCACATTGAATCCCGCCTCATGCAGGGATGGGGCACGGTACAGGTCGAAATCATAGCTGCCGCCATGACCATGCAGGATGATCACAGCTTTATCAGCGCCTGAAGTAGGTATCCAGACACCACGCAGGGTCAGCCCGTCCGTTGCTTTGAATTCGATCGGCTCGAACTGCAACCCATACTCGTCGGGAGAGTGAATCTCTCCCAGCTTACCACGGTGCGTGAAATAAAAAGAAAGCACCATTCCTAAAGCAAGGATGAGCAGGATAAGGATCAGCAGCAGCCAGAGAATGATGGGCATGCGGTTAGTTGGATAAACGATGTCCTTGTGATTATTTCTTATGCTCGCGGATGAACCTCAAGCTGACTGTGCTCAGTGCAAAGAGGACAACATAAGCCGCGAAAATGGCAAAGTACCCGAGGCCTGGTGTGCTCAAATTGAGATAATCTGCAATTGGACCTCCGATGCCGGAGCCAATCATACCCGCCCCAGCCCCTGCTAGGTTCGAAATACCCAGGTAACGCCCGGCTTCCTCAGGAGGCACCAGGTTGGTACCCATCGCCCAATTGGCGGTCATAAACAAGCCTGTTGCCACACCCAAGATGATACCAGCTACATAAATTAAGCTTAAGTTTGGCACCCAGATGGTGCCCAGGAGCAATGCACAACCCATGGCAGCCAGAATCCCGCTGATACCGACCAATACCTTATGCCCAATGCGGTCAGCCAGCCAGCCGGCAGGCAGGGCTGAAAGCAGCGTGAAGATGCCGACCATATAGATCAGGCTACCCGTCAGGTTAGTAGCTTGCTCGCGGGTGATCTTGAAAGCATACTCCAGGAAATAGAGTGCAAAGCCTTGCAGCGATGTGATGGCAGCCAAAAACAGCAGGCGGTTGACGATCCACCAAATAAAGGAGGAGTGGTGGCGTGCTTCCCGGCCAATTGTTGTCAACGAGCCGGCCCACACTCCGACTACCACTGCGACAATCATAGCAATGGCTCCACCCAGACCGACTGCAATCATTATGGCGGTCTCTTTCCCGGCAAATGGCCATGCCACCAGACCCGCAATTCCGCCAATCAAACCTCCTCCAATCAGACCCGCCACTGCACCCAGCAAGATACCCGCCAGCATGCCAAGCACCCTTAGCATGGGTGGCCAAAAGGGAATATCCGGCTTTTCTTTGAGCGGCTTCTCCTTGACCCATAAAATGGTTACGAATGCGGTGATGAATAATCCCGCGCCCGTGGCAATGATTGCCCAGCCCAGATGTCCCGAACCGACCATGGGTGCGATGCTGAAACCGACCAGCACCAACGGCAGCAGCTCGAAGATGGCCTTAACTGCTGAAGCTCGTCCGCGTTGGTCCTCGGGCACGATGTCGGGGATCAATCCCTGCAGAGGTCCATGTGATATATTCGCAGAAAATTGGATCAGTAGCACGGCTACGAGCAGCGACCAGTAATTCCATGAAAGCCCAATGGCTGCCAGAAATACCAGATCTAGCAATGCCCCAATGAGTATGAAAGGTCTACGGCGACCGAAGCGTGAGGTGGAACGGTCGCTGATCAACCCAGCAGCTGGCTGGATGAGCATGGCGATGATCAGTCCGGCTGTGCGCATCATACTAAGTGCGGTGTTCTTCCAATCGGCTGGGGCGTAGATATCCACCAGGTAAGGCATAAAGATGGATCCAACTGCAGTATTACGGATATTTAACCCCAACCAGAACAGGTTGATTGAGAGATAGTCGAACCAGCGTAGTCGTTTCATGGGTTAAAGTATAGCATGACAGCTCATATCGTCATCCAAGTGGTGTGGATAAAAAAAGCGTCCACTTTTCAGTGGGTGCTTTTGGATCATCCGAATTCATCCTGCCAGGATCTGTTCGATCGCCCTTAACTCTTCCTGGCTGAAATCCAGTCTGTTCAGCGTGGCAATGCTGTCCTCCACTTGCGATACCCGGCTGGCGCCTACCAGGGCTGATGTCACCACTGGTTGGCGCAGTACCCACGCAAGTGCCATCTGCGCCATACTTTGGCCGCGTTTTTGGGCAATCTCATTCAGGCGGCGAACCTTTACCAGCTTGTCTTCGGTAATGTCTTCCTGGCTCAGGAAGGTGTCGGGTTTGCCTGCCCGCGAATCCGTAGGAATGCCTTTCAGATAGCGTTCGGTCAACACGCCTTGGTCGAGTGGCGAGAAGACGATGCAGCCGATACCCTCTTCAGCCAGCACATTCAAGAGATCCCCCTCGATCCAGCGATCGAACATGCTGTAATTGGGCTGGTGAATCAGGCACGGAGTGCCCAGGCTTTGCAGGATCTTGGTTGCTCGGCGGGTTAGGTCTGCCGGATACATGGAAATGCCGGCGTATAGTGCTCTACCGCTGCGCACGATGTAATCCAGTGTCCCCATGGTTTCTTCCAGGGGGGTTTCTGGGTCGGGGCGGTGGTGGTAGAAAATGTCAACATAATCCAGTCCCATCCGCTTCAAGCTTTGATCCAGACTGGCAATAAGGTATTTGCGTGACCCAAAGTCCCCGTAGGGTCCTGGCCACATGTCCCACCCAGCTTTGGAGGAGATGACCAGCTCGTCGCGGTACGGAGCCAGATCCTTTCGGAATATCCGCCCGAAGGTCTCCTCCGCTGATCCATAGGGTGGACCATAGTTATTGGCTAGATCGAAGTGGGTGATGCCCAGGTCAAAGGCGCCTCGGAGCATAGACCGGCAATTTTCGAACACGTCCACGCCTCCAAAATTGTGCCACAAACCCAGTGAGATGGCGGGCAGTTTGAGGCCACTGCGACCGCAACGGTTATAAATCATGCTATTGTAACGGTTTTGCGATGGGATATAAATCATGCTTGCCTCCTGAGATATCCAAATTAATCTTCCCGTTGATTTTAACGCAAAAGCGCCAAAACATCCGCAGACCGCTTTGGGTAGGTATTCAACATTGCTCAATAACAATGTATTCTAGAAGCTTACTATTTGTGGTCAGTGGGACTAAGCTAGCCACCTGCGCTTAGCTCTAATCTTTTTTCTATTACTAATTTAAATACCCCATCACTCCATTGATATCCTCGTAGTATCCAGATATTTTTAGAAGAGATTGTTATTTGTTGAAGCTCACCAAGGAAGAGTGTATCCTGCGAGGTTTTATAATCTCCGAACACATCCTCCATCCAGTTTCCCTCAAAAAGAAACCTACCTCCTAACTTAAGAACACTATTTAGGCGCTCTCCATCCCAGCGAAAAACATTTACCGCTTCTTTTCCTATATGGCCAATAATTACCAGGAATTGGTTGCAATTATCAGCCTGAAACAGCTGATATGCCAGATAAGAGACACCAGCTTCTTGAGCAGTTTGCTCCCATGCCCTTTCAAAACCAGTCCCATTGTTTCTCTCCAGAATTATAGTGGACAGCTGAGGTTTAATATTGAAATATTCGATTTCAGGTGTTTCGATACCTAAAATGCGCTCCGGATGGCTGTCGCAATTGAGATCAACCTCTGAAAGGACTAATAATTCACCGCTATTCCTTTCATTATCATTTATCGCCTTATTCTCAAGTCCGACAATGACACGTATTCCCGGGGTCAATTTATATTGTGGAACAGGGAGAGTTGTTTGAATATTGGGCGCGTACAAACCGATTCTGTTCAAGGCAAAAAAATATTCTATGGAGATCCCTGCCTTATCGGAAATTCCTTGAATTGTATCTCTTTCCTGAACCGTATAGAACACTGGAGTCTGGCCTTCAAAGCCGATTACCAATTGAAGGCCGGGAGCCAAACGATTAAGTTGGAGTACAAACTCATTTAAGTTATGGAGGGTCTCCATCGGAACGCCTGTTTTTTCCTCGATGATGGATAAGGTTTCTCCTGCTTCAACGGTATAGGAAATAGCATTTTCGATGGATGGGGCTGATAAGGTCGGGAGCTGTGGTGAAGGTGAGACAAGCGGTGATGGAGATGGAACGATATTCCTGCCTGGAATAGTTCTTGGGATGAGGGTATTAATGCCCCATATCAGGGAAAGGATTAAGAAAATGGCAATTGCACCCCAGGCGAGGGGAGATAATAGATGTTTTGTCTGATCAACCCATTGTGAACGCCGGGAAAGAGTATTCTGGCCTTGAGTTGATCCGCCAGGAGCTTTAAATCGGTCCGCCAGCTCTTTTTGCAGACAATCTATGAAAGATTGGTCTGGATCCTGGATCTGAAATGCAGAGCGAACTTTAAGTCCAATCTCTTGGTTAAGTTCTAATTGTTCGTGGTCAATCATGATCGAGCTCCAACTGTTGTTGTAAGTGAGCGAGTAACCGATAAACCCGCTTCTTGGTTGTTTCCATGTTGCTATTGATAAGTCGAGCGATTTCTCCAAAGCTAAGTTCTGCAACAAAGCGTAGCCGTAATAACTCCTGATCCTGCTCTTCCAGCTTATGAATTAATACAGACATGCGATGTGATTCTTCTGTTTGGATCAAGGTAGATAGGGGGTCGCCCTTACTAATGGTTTCCCCATAAGCGACTTCTATCGGTAGTTCCGAGTGTTGGGAACGAAAATGATCAGTGACCTTGTGTCGAGCAATACTGAATAACCAGGCCGCAAAATGCCCATTATGATGGTATCGTGGCAGACCTTCAAGTGCTGCTAAAAAAACTTGGGCAGTTAGATCCTCAGTCTCCCTTGATTCGCCCACTTTACTGAAGATATATCGATAGATTGGGCGAATATAGGATAAATAGAGCCGATTAAAAGCAGTCGGATCGCTGCACGCGGTCTTGATTAGGGAGGCCTCTTCTAAGAGGGATATTCCTATCGTACCTTCTGATGGAAGGTCTTCGGCCATTTTCTACTCATTGTGGCGACAGAAAAAGTTTTATGCTGTAATAGTTTCTATAAGTATATATCGAAGAAAAATACTAAAAGGGACAAATTTCGCGATGTTACGAATGTGATTATAACGAACTATATTCAAACATCTAACCTAATCATTTACTGATAGGTATGTCCGTATGGCGGAGAGGGCAGGATTCGAACTTTAGTCCCCTTGCGAGATTCAACACCCCCTGTGGGTACCCGCGGAGGACAGGTTAGTAATTTTATACTGAAAGCTGACAGCTTCTTTATGGCGGGGAGGGCGGGTCGCCTACCCGCAGTC
>JBAPSY010000283.1:0-9119 GCA_049281855.1 Anaerolineales bacterium | reverse complement strand
GGGGGGCACAAGGCTGCAGCTGGAGCAGATGTAAAAGGGAAACTAAATGATGTATTGATAAAAGTCTTGGCAGACACAAAGTTGTCAATGAGTCACGTCAAGAATACTGTCGAGGAGATTAGCTAGACTATTTATTATTAGGGATGGTGTATGAACAAGAATTATGAAGATCAACTAAAAAATGCAGTGTCTGGCGTATTGGTGGTCGATAAGCCAGTTGGTTTAACCTCACATGATGTTGTTCAAATTATTCGACGGGGTACAAATATCCACCGAGCTGGTCATACTGGTACTTTAGATCCGAGGGCATCAGGTGTGCTTGTCGTCTTGGTTGGACCTGCCGTTCGTCTGAGCGAATTTGTATCTGCTTCGGATAAGCGCTATCAGGCAACTGTACATCTCGGTAGCACCACAGATACATTTGATTCGGAAGGAAAGATTACCTCGTCTGGGTCTGTTGAGAACATCACAGAAGAACAGTTTGAGCAGGCTTTGCAGCAGTTTATTGGTGAAATTCAACAAGTCCCTCCACCATACTCAGCGATTAAAGTTCAAGGAAGAAAAGCATACGAGATGGCACGAGAGGGCGAAGAGGTTGAACTTAAACCTCGGACAATCCAAGTTTACAGCTTGGAATTGCTTGAATGGAATCCACCTGAAGCTGTCATCGATGTGTTTTGTTCCTCTGGGACCTATGTTCGTTCTCTGGCAAACGACCTGGGTGTAGCCTTGGGGTGCGGAGCGCATTTGGTTGGTCTACGAAGAACGAAAAGTGGTCGCTTCACGCTACGAGATGCAGTTCCATTACGTAGGCTACAGGATTCCTTCCACGTTGGTGATTGGTATAAATTCCTCATCCCTGCAGCTGAAGCATTAGGAGATTGGCATATGGTGGAATTAGACGGTGACCAAGTAGAGTTAATCCGTCATGGTCACCGAATTGTTGCTGAAAGTGATGTAAAAGGTTGGGTCAGGGGCATCAGCCAACAGGGAGACCTGGTTGCTTTAATGGAGTTGGACGAAGCAACCAACGAGTGGCAACCGCGTAAGGTATTCTTTTCATAACATAAGAATTTGACGCCCCATGGTGCTACACTTTTCATCTCTTGATGGTGTCAATATCCAGAATACATTTTTGACCATCGGGTCGTTCGATGGTGTCCATCTTGGCCACCAGCAGTTAATTCGCGAGCTGAATGCCCATGCCCACGAAGCTGGTGCCAAATCTGTGGTATTAACATTCCATCCCCATCCTTCGGTCATATTACGCGGAAGAACGGGGGCGTTTTATTTAACCACGCCATCTGAAAAAGCAGAATTGCTTGATGAGCTTGGCACCGATATCGTGGTCACACATCCATTTACGCATGAAATTTCCCATTCCACTGCACGTGAATATATTTCATATCTGATGGACCATCTCGGATTTCGCCAGCTATGGGTTGGTTACGACTTTGCACTTGGTAAAGGTAGGGAGGGGAATGTATCTTATTTAAAGCAGCTTGGAGAAGAGTACGAGTATAAGGTACATGTCATTGAACCAGTCACTTCAGATGGGAAAACCATATCTTCAAGTCAGATACGGAATTTACTAACCGGAGGCAATATTGTCGAAGCTAACAATTTACTTGGTAGACCCTATCGGATAGTGGGAGAAGTTGTGCATGGTGATGGAAGAGGGAAGGGAATTGGAATTCCGACTGCAAATTTAGAGACAGGTGATGAAAAATTAATACCTGGTGCTGGCGTCTATGCCAGCAGGGTGCAGATACTCGATGCATATTGGCCGGCAGCGGTCAACATAGGTACACGACCAACTTTTGAAAGTTCTGACCAGCGCTCACATGTTGAAGCTCACATCCTGGATTATTCAGGTGATTTATATTCCCAGAAAATTGCTGTGGAGTTTATCGCACGGTTACGTGGTGAACAACGATTTCAAAATATTGAGGACTTAATTAACCAAATCCATGCAGATATCAATCAGACCCGCGTAATTATCGCAAGCTTAATCAAGTAATTCGTTTGAGCATAACTCCAGATTGGAATTGATTATGCGACAATACCTTGATTTACTTCAATTTATTTTAGATAATGGGGTGGAGAAGTCTGATAGAACCGGGACAGGTACGTTGTCTGTGTTTGGATATCAGATGCGATTTAATCTGAATGATGGTTTTCCATTACTTACAACCAAAAAACTTCACATAAAATCTGTGATTTATGAATTACTATGGTTTTTACGAGGGGAAAGCAATATTAATTTTCTTAGAGAACATGGAGTTGGGATTTGGGATGAGTGGGCGGATGCAAACGGTGAGTTAGGTCCGGTGTATGGGGTTCAATGGAGACATTGGAAAACAGCAGGAGGGACCACAGTTGACCAAATAAGTCAGGTTGTTGAACAAATAAAGCATAATCCGAATTCCAGACGTCTGATTGTCAATGCATGGAATGTCGGAGAGATTGCCAGGATGGCACTACCTCCATGTCATTTATTGTTTCAATTTTATGTGATCGATGGAAAACTATCCTGCCAATTCTACCAAAGATCTGCTGATGTATTTTTAGGTGTCCCATTTAATATAGCCTCTTATGGTTTGTTAACGATGATGATTGCCCAGATATGTAATCTTGGAGTTGGCGATTTGATCCAAGTTATGGGGGACACACATTTATATTTAAATCATTTAGATCAAGCCAGGCTTCAATTGAAGCGTGAACCATTTCCCCTGCCGAAAATGATCATTAATCCTGTTTCTACATCCATTAACGATTTTAAGTACGAAGATTTCGGACTTATTAATTATCAGAGTCACCCTCATATAAAAGCGGAGATTTCTGTGTGATCGTATCTTTGATCGTAGCCATGGATGAAAAGGGAGGGATTGGAAAGGACAATCGTTTGCCATGGCATCTCCCGTCAGATTTGAAACGATTCAAGAAGTTGACCATGGGCCATCATCTCTTGATGGGGAGAAAAACATACGAAACAATCGGGAAACCATTGCCGGGTAGGGTGATGATCGTTGTTTCCCGAAAAAAGGATTATTTCCCCAAGGATTGTACCTTGGTGAATTCGCTTGAGGAAGCGCTCCATTTTGCAGAGGATAGCCACGAAACTGAAGTATTCATTATTGGTGGGGGAGAAATCTTTCATCAAGCCATTGGTCTGGCTGATAAGATTTATCTAACTACCGTTCATGCGGATGTTGATACTGACGTTTTATTTCCAAAAATTGATCAATATCAATGGAAATTAACCGATAGCGATTATCCATCGCAAAACGAACAGGATGAGTATAGGTCGGATTTTAAGATACTAATCCGGAAGGATTAAAAATGGGGTTGACAAAATCCCAATAACACATATAATTCGACAAACTTAATAATTAATGACGATGAAGGGGACGAGTAAGCCCTGATACGGCGGTACAGAGAGCAAGAATAGATGAGAATCTTGCCCGTACGGTAGAGCTGAATGGACCTCAGAGTTGCTAGGCGAAACAAGTTGGGAGAATTGAGGAGTAGCCGACGCCGGAGATGCCACCGTTAGCAAGGCAAAAGATATCGTCTAATTATGACCGTATCTGAAAAGAGTGAAGCTGGCTGGTAATTCCCGTTGCATCTAACGGGATTTTTTGTTAAACGAAAGGTCAGCTTAACCGGGGTGGCACCACGGGCTAAATGCGTTCGTCCCCAAAGGATGAGCGCTATATTTTTTTAAAAACCGAAACCAATGGAGGTAGAAATGTCTGGACAAACAAGGTTTTTACTCAATGAATCGGACCTTCCCAAGTACTGGTATAACATCAATGCGGATAGTCCGGTCCCCCCAACACCTGTGCTCAATCCACAGACGCTGGAACCCGTCTCACCGGATTTCCTATCAGTGCTCTTCCCAATGGATTTGATCCTCCAGGAAATCAGCACTGAACGATATATCGAGATTCCATCTGAAGTACGTGAAATTTATAAATTATGGCGTCCTACGCCATTAATTCGGGCACGCCGGCTTGAAAAACTATTGGATACACCCGCTCATATTTACTTTAAGCATGAGGGCACCTCTCCTGTTGGAAGTCATAAACCCAATACAGCGGTAGCCCAAGCATTTTATAACAAAATATCTGGGACGAAAGCCTTGGCTACTGAAACAGGTGCAGGTCAATGGGGTTCGGCATTAGCCATGGCATGTAGATTTTTTGACATGGATCTGGAAGTGTACATGGTCAAAGTTTCGTATAACCAAAAACCTTACCGGCGTTATCTCATGGAAACCTATGGGGCAAAGGTATATCCGAGCCCAACGGAACATACCGAGTATGGAAAATCCATCCTGAAAGCTGATCCAGACAACCCTGGATCGCTTGGGATAGCCATATCTGAAGCAGTCGAGGTAGCAGTAAAGTCAGGTGGGGTGAAAAAGTATAGCCTCGGTTCTGTATTAAATCATGTGTTGATGCATCAAACTGTGATTGGTCAGGAAGCCCTGAAGCAGATGGATCTTGCAGGTGAATATCCCGATGTAGTCATAGGTTGCGTGGGAGGTGGTTCAAACTTCGCAGGTATTGCTTACCCGTTCTTGCAGCAAAACCTGACCAATGGAAAACACACCCGTTTATTGGCAGTAGAGCCAAGGGCAACTCCTTCATTAACAAAGGGAGTTTACACGTTCGACTATGGTGATACAGCTAAAATGGCACCCATCGTGAAAATGTACACGCTTGGTCACGATTTTGTACCACCACCTATCCATGCGGGAGGATTACGCTACCATGGAATGGCGCCCTCGATCTGTGCATTATATAATGCCGGTTATATACAGGCAGTCGCTGTTCCACAGCTGGCAACCTTTGAAGCCGCGATTCAGTTCGCTCGTTCAGAGGGAATTATCCCAGCACCAGAATCAGCCCACGCGATTCGAGCGGCGATCGACGAAGCAATCGAGGCGAAGAATAATGGTGAATCGCGCGTCATCCTATTCAATCTGTCTGGCCATGGTGACTACGACATGAGTGCTTACCAGGCATACCTAAGTGGAAAATTGGTAGATTACGAATACCCTGAGGAGGCAATAAAAAGATCCTTGGAGCATTTACCGAAAGTAACGATCCCAGCCTAAGGTGATTAACCAAAGCACAGCCAGGCATGATGACTGGCTGTGCTTATTTTTATGATCATTATTTAACTGAATTGTTTTATAAAATCCTCAATAGCTGCCTGGTGACCAACGTCGTGTTGGGCACGTTCCGATAAAAACCATTTATGTTCGAGGATTTGGCAGTATAACTCGATCGGATCTGCATTGAACTTTAAGTGAGATGTATTATGGATGAGTGGTTTCAACTGTTCGACCATAGGCTTGTAAACATGTTCCAGCCAATGATATGCAACTGCCTCCAATGAAATATTAGGATTTCCTGATCGGGAAAAATTAGCTTTAAGCTCATTTATTTCGTTCATGATCTGTTGTGCTTGCCTATCCTCTGCAGATAAGCCAGAAATTTCCATTAATTGATTGCGATGAAAATTGCGATCGGATACGAAAATTCTCAATTTTAGGATATTGCCATGATCTTCATTCTTGAGCTCTATGTCTTTAACCGAAAAACCTAATGAGTTCAAAACCCGAATCCTTTCTTGGACCCGATAGAGTTCATTTTGGTTAAACAAATCTTCACGAGTTATTTCTTCCCATAGCCCTCGATATCGTTGTTGTATATATGGACCTGTTTCCTCGATCGGGTAGCTTATGGAAAGGTTTTCATTAGTCTGGAGTTCAGTTAGCTCTGCGAGTACGTTTTCCTGCATGATCTCAAGATCGTGATAACGTAACATGGGTGAGAGGCGGGGAAGATGAAATTCTGCGGTTTCCGCATCGACAAGATAGGCTTGTAGCGCGCCGGCATCGCGCCTAAATAGTATATTGGAAAGCGAGCAATCTCCCCAATAAAAACCGTTTGAATGTAGCTGGACTAAGAGTCCAGAAATTGCATCCAATAAATGCGATTGGTAGCGTTCCACTGCATTACCGATGAACAAATAGCGATATGGCACAGATGCTTGAAGATATCGGGTGAATAGAATGCTTGACTTGCTTGAATTTCTTGTAACTGTCGCGTAGCCTATAGGATTTACACATGGAAGATTTAGGTCTTGCATTTGAGAAAGTAATTCGTATTCTATTTGAGCAATATTTTCGGGGAGTTCTTTGATCACATAAAGTGAACCACCGTAATTAACAAACACAACCGGATGTCGCGAGATTCCATGTTGTACTTCCTCCGAATGAAATTCATCTTTAGGCCAATTATTCAGAGAAATCCCCCATGGTAAATCACCAAAATCGGGTACGTCTGGGAGTTTTTCAGAAACAAATAGAAATTCAGACATAATCTAGGGCTCCAATAATGCTGAAGATGTCAGAATGGGTAATTATAAAGTATCTATTATGCATATTTATAACTCAGCCTAAATAAAACATTGAGCATATAGGTATTCAAGAAAATGTAAAATGCTCCAGCGAAGTGCGATTATTGAGCTGAGATATCGGCGAGAGGATACCACAAATAGATCGAGATATATTTTTCCCATTTGATTATTTAATAGTAATGAATATTAAAGGTAAAATATACTACCGATGATAACTTGAAATCAATGGTACATACTTTTTAATCCCAGGAGCCTTCAGTGGAAATATTGATTTGTACAGACGGATCAAATTCTTTCATTCAGTCAGCAGAATTGATATCCAAATTGGGTTTCCCTGCCTCTACCCGGATTGTTGTTCTTGGTGTCAGTGAAAATCGAGGCGATGTAGAAAAATTAACAGCTTCGATGAACCTGATCGATAAGAATCTAAGCGCAAGATATTCGCGAGATAAAAAAATACGATACGGAAATCCTATTGAAGAAATATTTGCTGAAGCTTTGGAGTTTTCATATGACTTGGTATTAGTAGGTGGTGGAGGAGAACAATTGGGATTGCTGCATCTAAAAATAGGATCGACCACGAGCAACCTGGCGCGCAAGCTGGATACCCATTTTTTGGTTGCGCGTAACATACCGAGGAAGTTTGGAAGGATCCTGGTTTGTATTGGTGGAGATGCTCCGGCGAGTGAGACAATGAGGTTGGGGGGAGAATGGATTTCAAAGACTACAGCCCAGATCGGATTATTACATGTACTCCCTATTCGTAAGCAAGTATCAGGAGTTCGAAACAAAACAAAAGCGCATGTCAAAAACTCGTTATTGGAAATAAAGCCACCGCACGATTTACTTTTAGAACGAGCCGTTAAACAATTACGGGACGTGGGTGTAAAAAATGAAATCATTTCCCGAATTCGGCAAGGATTCGTTGTTGAAGAAATCTTAACTGAATTGTCAGAAGGGGGGTATGAACTTTTAGTCGTAGGGGCTCATTATCAACCTGGGCAGGATCGGTGGCAAGGAACTCTACTGGATGATATAACAGATCAATTATTGAACCGTTCCTCCTGCTCGGTTCTCATAATATAAGGACCAGTTGCTAATGCTCCGAGCTCGCTATCGCAGGATAATCATATTTTTTGCACGTATCCTCCTTAGCATAGGTTTCTGGGACCTTTTTTTACCTCGGATTGGCTTTTCTAAATGGGCACGGAAGACCCGATCTGAACGTGTTCGTAAAATAGCGGTAAGATACCGTGCTTTGGCAATTCAGATGGGGGGTGTATTAATCAAAGTTGGGCAGTTCCTTTCCGCCAGGGTTGATATTTTACCTGGAGAGGTTATCGACGAATTAGCGGGATTACAGGATGAAGTACCGTCAGAGGCTTTCGATGATATGCGAACGGTCATTGAAACCGAGTTCGGGTTGCAGCTCTTGGAAAAATTCACTGAATTCGATCCGAAACCATTGGCTGCGGCATCGTTGGGGCAAGCACACTTAGCAAAACTGCGTATAACCAAAGAACAAGCAGAAAAATTAAATGCTCCACTGAACAGCGAAGATATCGACGGTGAAATTACTTACCCAGTAGTAGTAAAAATACAAAGACCAAAAATTGAGGTTATTATATCTACCGATTTGGCTGCCATCCGAACGGTGGGTGGCTGGATAAAAAGGTATCCGCCTATTCGCAAACGAGCCAATATTCCAGGTCTAATCGTAGAATTTACTCGCACGCTTTATGAGGAAATTGATTATCTAGCAGAGGGGAGAAATGCTGAAACCTTTGCTGCTAATTTCAGCGATGATCCTGGCGTGCTCGTCCCAAAAGTGATTTGGACGCATACAACCAAACGGGTGTTAACACTCCAGGACGTCCGAGGTATCAAAATAACGGATTATAACGAGATAACCGCGGCGGGAATTAGCAAATCTGAAGTCGCCTCAAGATTGTTGAATACATACTTTAAGCAGATATTTGAAGATGGCTTCTTTCATGCTGACCCGCATCCTGGAAATTTATTCGTAAGACCAGTAGAAGGATTGCATGAGTCAGCATCCACACATAAGGATTGGATACTAACCTTCATTGACTTTGGCATGGTTGGAAGAATGAGACCTGAAATTCGTGAGGGGCTGCGCGAATTGCTCATTGGTATTGGTCTTCAAGATGCGTCAAGGGTGGTGAAGTCTTATGAAATTTTAGGCATACTCCTGCCTGGTGCTGATATCGCATTATTGGAAAAAGCTGAATCCGCAATGTTTAAACGTTTTTGGGGCAAAGGCATGGATGAGCTTACGCATTTGAAAATGGAAGAGATTCACGACTTTGCATATGAATTTCGCGATATTTTATACAATATGCCATTTCAGTTGCCTCAGGATATGATTTTTCTTGGCAGAGCTATAGGGA
This sequence comes from Anaerolineales bacterium, assembly GCA_049281855.1. Lineage (GTDB taxonomy): Bacteria > Chloroflexota > Anaerolineae > Anaerolineales > UBA4823 > FEB-25. The sequence goes on along the minus strand of JBAPSY010000283.1, from coordinate 273 downwards.
TATTATCTGGGATGTGCACAGGATTGGACCCACAGATTAATGTATTCCAACAACTGGGTCCTTTTTCCCAGAAAATTATTGCAGAAGAAGCACAGCACGATTGGAGTTATTGGATTAAAGAAGCTGGAGGTGTTGCCCGAAAGGTATTGACCTTGCCCATCCGCGCTGATGCCTTAATCACGAAGTTGGAACGGGGCGAAATAAATGTTAAGGACCCTCAACTATCTGAAAATATTAATAAACTAGAAAAGACAATATCAAAAGCAGTTGCAG
>JBAPSY010000282.1:0-2084 GCA_049281855.1 Anaerolineales bacterium | reverse complement strand
TGAATTTTGGGGATGTGCTGTATACTTGATCTATGTCCGCTCCAATTTTAGCCACCAAACTTTATATCCCCCCACCTCGGTCTAAAATTGTCCTCCGCCCCCGCCTGATCGAGCGGCTGAACGAGGGTTTACGGCGCAAGCTGAGCCTCATCTCGGCTTCCGCCGGCTTTGGTAAAACCACGCTAGTCAGTGAATGGGTCGCTGTTTGTGAACGACCGGTCGCCTGGCTTTCGCTGGATGAAGGGGATAACGACCCCTCACAATTTCTGATCTACCTCGTCGCTGCTGTGCAGACGATTGCGGCGAATATTGGAGCAAGGGTGTTGGGTGTTCTACAAGCCCCTCAGCCACCTCCGATCGTCTCGATTCTGATAGCCCTGCTCAACGAGATCACCACCATCCCGGACCATTTCGTCCTCGTCCTTGACGACTACCACGTTCTTGATTCCAAACCGGTTGACGAAGCCCTCAGCTTTCTGCTCGAGCATCTGCCGCCCCGGATGCAGCTGGTCATCACCACCCGTGAGGATCCCCATCTGCCCCTGGCCCGGTTACGCTCCCGGGGTCAATTAACCGAGCTGCGCGCCGCCGATTTGCGTTTTACCCCCTCCGAAGCCTCCGAATTTCTCAACCAGGTGATGGGTCTAAACCTCTCTGCAGAAGCTATTACCGCCCTGGAGACCCGCACCGAAGGCTGGATTGCCGGCCTGCAACTTGCCGCACTTTCCATGCAGGGGCGATCAGACGCCGCCAGTTTCATCAAGTCTTTCACCGGCAGCCACCATTTCATCCTGGACTATCTGGTCGAAGAGGTTCTGCAACGCCAGCCTGAATATGTGCGCAACTTCTTATTGCAAACCGCCATTCTCGACAGGTTAAGTGGGTCTCTGTGCGATGCGGTTACTGGGCAGGAAGATGGCAGCGGGATGCTGGAGGCCCTGGAGCGCGGCAACCTGTTTGTCATCCCACTTGACGACCAGCGCCAGTGGTATCGCTATCACCATCTCTTCGCCGAAGTTCTCCAAGCGCACTTGCGGGAGGCGCAACCCGATCGCGTGTCCGCGCTACATCGGCGGGCGAGCGAGTGGTACGAGCAGAACGGTCTGCCTTCGGATGCCATCCGCCACGCGCTTGCCGCCGAGGATTTCGAAGGGGCGGCGGGCTTGATCGAATTGGCATGGCCCACAGTAGAAGATGGTTCCCTGTCCACCAAGTGGATTGGCTGGGTCAAAGCGCTACCTGACGTGTTGATCCGCGCCCGGCCAGTGCTCAGTGTCTGGTATGCCAACGCATTATTGGTTAGCGGCGAAATGGAGGCTGCCGGAGCCCGACTGACGGACGCCGAACGATGGCTGGAACCAGTAGATAACATGAATGGACAACCGAAAAAACCAGCGGCTGAGATGGTCGTTGTGGACGAAGAACAGTTTCGATCTCTGCCAGCGACAATAGCCATTGCCCGCGCCTATCGTGCTCAGGCTCTTGGTGATGTGCCCGGTGCTGTGACGTATGCTCGGCGGGCGCTCGACCTCACACCTGAGACAAACCATCTCAAGCGCGGACAGGCAACTGCGCTCCTGGGGCTTACATACTGGGCAAGCGGAGACCTGGAAGCCGCCAACTGGACCTTCGCCGGTTACACGATGATGCTGCGTACAGCCGGCAACATCCTTGACGCAATCAGCACAACATGTATCTTGGCCGATATCCGGATGGCACTAGGTCGTCTCCAGGAGGCAGCAAGCACACTCGAGCAGTTATTGCAGTTCGTGGTGGACCAGGGCGAGCCGATGCCTCCGGATACGGCTGACCTGTACATGGGACTGGGTGAGTTGTACCGTGAACGGGGTGATCTGAAAGCCGCTGCGCAATACTTGCTGAAAAGCAAAGAGCTGTGTGAGCAAGCTGAATTATTGTATAGGCAGCGTCGTCTGTGCGTCACCCAGGCTCGCCTGATGCAGACCCAGGGAGATCTGGATGGCGCTCTCGACCTGCTCAACGAAGCTGAGCGCTTGTATGTCAGGACCCCCTTGCCCGACGTGCGTCCCATATCCGCATTGAAAGCTCGGATTTGGGTTACGCAG
>JBAPSY010000281.1:0-5357 GCA_049281855.1 Anaerolineales bacterium | reverse complement strand
GTGGCACGTGAGCTGCTTGGGACGCGTCTGGTGCGCCTGGAGGGTGGAGAGCGCACGGCGGGGATCATCGTTGAGACTGAAGCTTATATTGGCGAAGAGGACCTTGGCTGCCATGCCAGTGCGGGATTCACCCCGCGCACGCGGGTTTTGTATGGCCCTCCGGGGCATGCCTATGTTTACTTCACCTACGGGATGCACTGGATGCTCAATTTTGTAGCTGAGAGGGAGGGCTTCCCTGCGGCGGTGCTTATTCGGGGGATTGTACCGAGCGAGGGGATCGAGCGGATCGCGGTTCGCCGGGCAGGGCGACCACGGGGACTATGGACCGACGGGCCGGGGAAAATCTGCATGGCTCTGGCGATCAACCGGGAGCAAAATGATGCTGACTTGTGTGCGCCAGAGGCAGAGATTTTCGTTGAATTTGGGGTAAATATCTCCGATTCATGCGTGACGATTGGCCCTCGTGTGGGTTTAAATAGTGTGCCCGAGCCGTGGAAAAGCGTCCCCTGGCGCTTTATTGCCAGGTATGAGACCTAGGAATTCCCGATCCTCTCAAGAAATATCAATAATCAAGGAGCTGCGAATGCCTTTTAATAAAATATATCGTTCTGTGGTGCTCATTAAACAAGTGCCGGATACACGCAATGTGTCTGGTGATGTGATGACCGCGGAGGGAACGATGAACCGCAATGCGCTGCCAGCCATCTTCAACCCTGAAGACATGAATGCGCTGGAGATGGCGCTAAGCATCAAAGAGCAGAATGGGGGCAGTGTGACCGTCTTGACGATGGGGCCGATGCAGGCAGCCGAGGTCTTACGGGAAGCGCTATTCCGGGGTGCCGACCGTGTCGTGCTGCTCTCTGACCGCAAATTTGCCGGGGCAGATACCCAGGCAACTTCTTACGCTCTCAAGGGTGCGATCGATAAACTAGATGGGTATGATCTGGTCTTTTGTGGCCGGCAGGCGATCGATGGGGATACCGCCCAGGTGGGTCCGCAGGTGGCTGAAAAATTAGGCATCCCGCAAGTCACCTATGCTGAGGCGGTGATTGACCTGCAAGGTGACGAAATCGTGGTACGGCGGGCTTTTGACCTGGGAACCGAATTGGTCAAGTGTCATTTGCCATGTCTTCTGACGGTGGTCGGGTCTGCCAACCGACCACGTCCGGCTTCAGCCCGTAGACGGATTGAATATAAAATGGCGGCGACGCCCAACGAATATCCAAAACTGCTCAAAAAATGGGGTGAGTTTGAGAATGAGCAGGTCTTGGGCGAATACCTGGCAAAGAGAAATCTCAACATCGAGGTTTGGACGGCAGCAGACTTGAATGTGGATGAAGGAAGCTTGGGATTGGTAGGTTCGCCTACCCAGGTGTACAAGGTCAACTATGTGGTGCTTGAAACCGCCGATAGCAAGGATATCCAGCCGACTGCGGAGGGGATCCAGGCGCTGATTGCTGAGTTGATCCAGGAATATATTGTTGGATAAAGGCATAAAAATGACTGCTGAACTATATCGTGAACATAACGTTTGGATTTTTATTGAGCAAGATGATCAACGCATTGCTGAAGTCAGTTTGGAACTACTGGCAAAAGGTGGTGAGATTGCCAGGCATTTGGGCAGTAAAGTATGGGCAGTGTTATGTGGTGACCAAATCGGTGACCTGGCAAAACAGGTTATTCAGCATGGAGCGGACAAGGTGCTGCTCGCTGAAGACCCGGAACTGGAAATGTACCGCACGCTGCCATACTGCCGGGTGATCACCAACCTGGCACGCCAATGGAAACCGTATATATTCCTGATCGGCGCCACACCAGTGGGGCGTGACCTGGCACCACGCCTCGCCAGCGCCCTGAAGGTTGGTTTGACTGCCGACTGCACCGACTTGCAGATTGGGGATTACACCTCCAAAAAGGAAAATACGATTTATAAGGACCTGCTCTACCAGGTGCGCCCCGCATTCGGAGGCAATATCATTGCTACAATCGTCAACCCCAAAACACGACCTCAGATGGCAACCGTACGTGAAGGGGTGATGCGACGAGGCGAGCCAGACCCCAAACGGAGGGGCAAGATCGAAAAAGTGAAAGTGGCTTTCCAACCAGAAGATTTTGCCTTGCAGGTGTTGAGCCGTGAAAAACGTGAGCAGACGGTGAGACTTAAAGATTCACCCGTGATTGTAGCGGCTGGGGCAGGGGTGGACAGCCCGGAAGAGTTCGAGCTGGTACGCGAGCTGGCAAGTGTGTTGGGCGGAGAGGTGGGTGCCTCGCGCGCGGCGGTGGATGCAGGCTACGTCTCCCGCGAGCACCAGATTGGTCAGACCGGCAGCACGGTGCGACCACGGCTTTATATTGCGGCTGGTATCTCAGGAGCGATTCAACACCGGGCGGGCATGGACCAATCCAGCAAGATCATCGCCATCAATACCGACCCCAACGCACCCATTTTCCAGATCGCCCATTACAAAATCGTCGGTGATGTGGCTGAAGTGTTACCGTTGTTAATCAAAAGTCTGCGCGAAAAAGCCAAATAAATATGGAGATCCAATGACTGATAACTATTTCCTGGATAATTCAGACCTGCAGTTCCGGCTGGAACAGCTTGAGCTTCAGGATGTGATGGAGATCAAAGAGAAGGGATACCATTACCACAGGGAGTACCCAGCTGCACCACGACATTATGCAGACGCAAAAGATAACTACCGTTTACTGCTGGAGGTGCTGGGCGAGATATGCGCCAGGGTGATCGCCCCGCGGGCAGCTGAAGCTGACCAAGAAGGGGCTCATTTTGAGGATGGGCAGGTTACCTACACTGCCGCCACCCAGGAAGGGCTTCAAGCACTCAAGCAGGCTGACCTAATGGGGGCGATGCTGCCCTGGGAGTTTGGGGGATTGAACCTACCCGAGTCGATCTTTCAGATGATGGTGGAAATTGTGTCGCGGGCAGATGCGGGTCTAATGACGGTCTTTGGTCTGCAGGAGATTTCTGCCGCCATCAACGAATATGGAACACCTGAGATGAAAGCACGCCTGCTACCCCGCTTCAGCCGGGATGGGGTTTCTGGGGCAATGATCTTGACTGAACCGGATGCCGGCTCTGACCTGGGTGTGGTGCAGACAAAGGCGACTTTTGATGAGACAAGTGGGAAATGGTACATCGATGGTGTCAAGCGCTTTGCCACCAATGGCTGTGCCGATATTCAATTGGTACTGGCACGCAGTGAAGCAGGCTCTAGCGATGCGCGCGGGCTATCGCTCTTCGTCGTCGAGCGGGATGAAACAGTGCATATCCGGCGCATCGAGAATAAACTGGGGATCCATGCCTCTCCCACCTGTGAGGTGCAATATCAGCATACACCAGCGGAGCTGCTCGGTAAGCGGCGGTACGGTTTGATGCGCTATGCCATGGGGCTGATGAATGGTGCCAGGTTAGCAGTGGGGGCACAGGCAGTTGGGATTGCTGAAGCTGCGTATCGTGAGGCGTACAGCTATGCCAAGGAGCGGCACCAATTCAACCAGCCCATCTGTGACCTGCCGCCCGTCTCACGGATGCTTGCCTCCATGCGGGGCGAGATCGAGGCTACGCGCGCATTGATCAGCGAAACCGGACGATGGGTGGATCGCATGAAAGTATTTGAGCAACTCTCGGAAGAAAATGCCACTCCAGACCCTGCGCTGCGCCAGAAGCTCAAGCAGGCTTCCAGCATGGCAGAAACCCTGACGCCCCTGACGAAATATTATGCCTCTGAGATGGGGAACCGCGTGTGTTACCAGGCATTGCAAATCCATGGTGGGGTGGGCTATATGCGCGAGTTCAACGTGGAACGACACTACCGCGATGTGCGCGTGACCAATATCTATGAAGGTACCAGCCAGCTACAGATCGTAGCTGCCACCGGCAAATTGCTCGGGCACGCGTTGGATGGGCTGCTCGATGAATGGGCTGCACAGGAATATGGGGATGAGCTTTCAGACCTCAAAGGCCGGTTGAGTGTAGAGACGGTGCAATTTAAACAGGCAACGGACATATTGAAAGAGAAGGAGCGCGAGGTTATCGACTATTATGCCTCCGACCTAGCGGACATGGCAGTGTACCTGGTCAACTCCTGGCTGATACTGCAGGATGGGCGTGTTTCAGATAGGAAAAGGGACCTGGCACGGATGTATATCAACGAACACCTGGCGCAGGTGCAGAGCGCCAGGCAGGCGATCCTGCGTGCTGGGGACGAACCTCTCCCAATGCGAAGCTCGATATTCACCATAACGTAATGGCAAGGGTGTAAGCTATGAAAAATCAAGCAGCCAACAACCGGTTGCGCTGAAAGATCCGGCTGCCCAACCAAATAGACAATCCAGTCAACAGCCAGGTCACCAACCCCATCAATATCGCCACGATGACATTGAAGTACATCACACCGGCCACTTGCAGATAGAACAATGCCACCACTGGCAGTATCACCAGGCCACCGAGCTGGTTGGCATCCTGGAATCCTTGTGCCCGCGACGATGCCAGTACCATTGCACCCACACCCAGCCCTGCGATTGCCGGTACCACCCAAAGGATCAACACCAGCCACATGGCGTTTGGGAAGAAGATGCGGTGCAGCTGAGACCAGGCAGCCGCATTGGCCATCACGATGTACAGTATAAATCCGACCCAAGCAACTGCAATGGCTGCCAACCAGCCGGAAAGCAGCTTGGCAATAAATAATTCCTGGTTGGTGGTCGGCGTGTAGAGCAGTGCTTCGAGTGTCTTGCGCTCCTTCTCGCCGGCAAAACTATCCGCAGAGATCACTGAGGCCACCAACATTGGGAGCATCAGGAACATAGGCGCCAGCATATACTCGAGGGCATATACAGTCACGGCCTGAGTTATGCTCAGTCCGGAAAATTCTTGTTTTAAGCCAGACGGCAGGTTTGTGAGCAATTTCTCGAAATCCCCAATCATATCTCCCGCCAAATTCTCTACCAGAGGTAATAATCTGGTTAGCCAGGGTAACAAGACAAAGAAGACCACGGTAAGGACGATGATTGGCACCAGCACGCCTTTGTTCTGGCTGGCCACCTTCAGGTCTTTTCGAACAATAGCTAACATAGCGCGAGCGTTCATTGCATACCTTCCTTTTCTTCATGTAGCGTAAAGTACACCTGTTCCAGGTTGGCTTCCTGGGGAGCCATGCGGTAAACCCGCACGTGGTTCTGCACCATGGAAGCCAGAACATCTGGGATCGATTCGCGTTTATTGATGGTTACAACCAAGGCGCCGTTGGGCTTAGCCGGTTCGCCCAGCACAAGCTGTGGCATGCTACGCAGCACTTTCAAGGCGATCTCGGTTTGTTCTTCCGCCACTTCAATTT
>JBAPSY010000280.1:0-1972 GCA_049281855.1 Anaerolineales bacterium | reverse complement strand
CGTTAACAAACGGGATGAATATCACCAGTGTGCGACCAAACTCTATCTGCTGTAGCCGGAGCATACCACAATATTTTCATCCTTCACTGTGCAAGGCTCTTACATGGTTCGTTAACAATTGAATACTTCCATTACCCGACCTTTTTCAGGTTGGGTCGAAGACTGCTATGGATGCGCATTTGGTCAGTGAAGAGAAATTTGGTTTCCAACACCGACAAAATGAACGCAAGAACCGAATAACAGAAGCATCGAACACTCTCATCCACGGGGATGCACTTGGGTATTGTGACTGGGTGTTTCCATTGGCGTTGGGCAATAATTGCCGCGAACTACCTTCTATCCGTGCTGACGATTGAGGCCAAGCACCTGATTCATTTTTCGCTCGAGGCGATCCTGGAAACGGGATTGGAGCAACCCCATCTTACAGTCGGTTTCTTTTGGAAACCCGGTGCATTTATGCGGGTAGCTCCTCCCAGTGAGAAGGTATGCTGTCATCCTAATGGACAAGATCGTTTCACATGCTTCACTGCGGTTGCAGCACAGCTCCATCGGGTGGGATGCCCGTTTCCAGGTAACGCCACAACTCAATTAGCAGTTTGCGGGCGAGAGCGACAATACCGATCCGGCGCAAGCGACTGCTTCCCTGGCCAAAGCGTTGTTGATACCATCGGCTTAATTGGCTGTCCGGCTGGAAACGGAGCCAGCCCCACGCAATTTCGATGATCATCGCCCTAATGTGTCGGTTTCCAGCTTTGCTGATGCCTTGTTCCTGGTTAGTCCCTCCACTTTGGTAAGGTGTTGAGGTCAACCCAGCCAAAGCACCGATTTCCCGGCGATTGTGAAAAGCGCGCCAGCTAAAGAATTCCATGACAAATAGCCAAGCGCTATTTATGCCAACACCCTGCAAACGCATCAGTTGACGAACCTGCTGGATATGAGGCTGCTGCGAAGTACGTAAGGTTTCTCGCCGATAGGCTTCTAGCTCATCGATTTGCTGATTGACCAATTGGATCCGCTGGTATTCACGCTCCAGACGAGAACGCAATTCCTTGGATAAGGAATTCCCATTCCATAACCGCACTGTGCTCAGAAATTCTAGCAAGTCTGGCTGGATCGGCGCACATACTCCTTGTCCACTCAGCAATCCCTTGATGCGATTGATATGGCGAGTACGCTCTACTTTCAGGTCAGCCAGTTCACGGTGAAAATGCCGTCTGTCTTCACATTCTTCATCGGGCACTGTGACTGTTCGCCATACCTTTCGCTCGCCAAGATGATAACGCATCAACATGGTCAGTAACTTGGTTACATCCAAGCAATCGGTTTTCGCTCGCTTCATGCGACGATTAACTTCAATACTTGCCGAATCCACGATCAAGTTGGCAATGCCTTGCTGTTGCAAATAACGATGCATCCAGAACCCATCTCGCCCAGCTTCATAGCAGCTCACCACACAAGTGTTCTCCGGTAGGTGAAATCGTTGGCGGGCCTGTCGGATTTCCCAATGCAGAGTATTCAAATCTCTGGCAGTGATATTACGGATCCGAGGGGGTTGCCCTATACCAATCGTGAAGCCCAGCTTCCATTGCTTTTGACTGAGTTCAAATGCTAGATACAGTACCTCTGTTATTGGTTTTGGTAAGGTGCTCTGAACCGTTTCGGTAGCCATTATTTGTCTCCTTTCTCTTGGTTATTTATAGCTTACCAAAATCGGTCCGGTTTTTTTATCTATTCATAGTATCTTATAGGCTGCACATATGAGTAAAACGATATTCGGAACACTTTAAGCGATAACGGTTTGTTTAGGAATCATCATTTAAAAATGGCGTGGACAATTGTGGAATTGGCGGGGAGTGCCTGGCCTCCAATTCATGTAATAAAACAAATAATGATAGTAAAGGCTTGGATTGTGCGGCCTGCCCCTGAGATTGTACAGCAATGATCAAACCTGATAGCCTTTCATGTTTTATTC
>JBAPSY010000279.1:0-4830 GCA_049281855.1 Anaerolineales bacterium | reverse complement strand
GGGTTGAATCATTGCCGAGTATTCCAGGTTAAGCCGGAGGAGTGCCTGTCTTGCTTGAAGAAATTCCACCAAATATTGAATTTCCCGATTAATTGATTGTTTCTCTATCTCAGTCACAGGTTTTTGTATGCTGCTTTTCTTATTCTCAATGATCGTAGATAGGTTTTTCTGGATAATTTCGCCCATCTGGGTAATCGTGAATTTCTCGACAATGCGTTAACGGCTGGCTTGAGACATTAACTGTCTTCGTTCCGTATCACCGATCAATTGGTGTATGATATCTGCATATTCAGTGGCTTCATTCTGATTCGTTGCGGGTGAAATCAAAATACCACAATCTTGAGATACTAATTCACCCTGCCCCCCAACCTGTGCACCAACAACAACCAACCCGCTTGCCATTGCTTCATACAAAGCCTGTGAAATACCCTCATTTCGAGACGGCAAAAAGAATATATCAGAGGCTGCCATGATTGCCGGCATCTTTTCGGTGGCTACACTCCCGAGAATGTGAACCTGCTCCTGTAATCCATATTCACGTAACTTTTCTTTCAGGTGTACCATCAATGAGCCTTCACCTGCTACCAGTGCATGAAATTTATCTCCCTTTTCCGAAAGTATGCTTAGCGTATCAATAAAAACATCTGGCTGTTTTTGTTCTTCAAGTCGAGCCGCGTAAAGAATGACCGTTTCGCCTAGAGTAACTCCTAGCTCTGCTCGCACTTGCTCACGGAGTGTAAGATCTGGCTTCCAATCAAGGGGATCTACTCCTATGTAACAGGCATCCACCTGTTCGGCATTTGCTCCTGCTTCAACCATCCAACCGCGGACTTGTTCACAAGAGGTAAAGGTAAAATCAATAAAATCCTTATAAAGTAAAGAAAGTCTTGGAAATCCGCCCTGCATCCAGTCTGGAGTAACAAAGTGAAGATAATCCAGTAGTGGGATTCTGGGGAATAATTTTCGCAGTGCTGGGAGTAACCGGTAACCCTCATGGCTGCCTTGAATTAGGATTGCATCAAAATCCCGCGATTGAATAAGATAACCTAAGAATCGCAGGGTATCCTTGATCGGAATAATATTGGGAAGGATATATATAAAAGGCGTACGTTTTTCAAACTCGTAAAGCCATGGATTTTGAGATGAGGCTGTCGTAACAATAGAAATGGTCCAACCCTGATTAATCAATTGGTCGATTAAGTTCAATGTGAAACGCTCTGATCCTCCCATTACGAGCCAGGGAAGAATAATGAGTAAATGAGGACTATTTTTCACTAATTGATTGAACGCAGGTATTTCCGTGTTGACGGTGGTGAGATCATAGTCTATATGTTCAGTTAAGCTAGGAAATCCTCCCTGATATAGGTCTGGATATTTATTTTGTAGTAATGTTCGAAATTTATTTAACTTCGATTCTTGCAGATTTTCCCAGCGATCTGAATGATCTCCCCTGCATCGATACCAGGCAAGGTATTCGGGCACGGTTGATCCCCAATAACCACGCGCCGCACACCGTATCCAAAATTCCCAATCTTCAAGCCCTCCGCGCATGGTTTCATCGAAACCGCCGACCGCTCTATGAACCGATTTACGCACGACACACATCATCGAAACACGATTGCGTTCGGCATTCATCACGCCGTCGTGAAATCCACCCGTCCAGAGGTATTTTAAATCACCAAATGCGACGTGGTATGACGCAACAAAACTATACTGAAGATGGGTCTCAAGAAACCACCACCATTTTTCAGCAGCCGTTGATTCTAGAAGATCATCGCTATCCAATAGCAAAACAAATTCGCAACGGGAATGAGAAAAACCAGTATTTCTGGCTGCACTCAGACCACGGTTTTCAGGATGATCAATCACTCGAATTCGAGGATCACGATTGCGGTAATCGGCTAATATTTCTATTGCAGGTGGATCAGTCGAACCATCGTTAATAATCAACCATTCCCATTGTTGTAAAGACTGATTGAAGATGCTGCGGGCTGTTTCATGGAATACATCCCCGGTGTTATAAAATGGGGTGACAATCGTTAAAACAGGGGAATCATTCCAAGAAATTAAATGATTGTCAAAGATCTTTCTCGATGGATGAGCTGGGTTTAACGTGAAATCAGGATTATGCGGATTAATCATAGTTCTTGCTGAAAAATATAAGATGACAAATCATTAGATTTGCCGGTTTGAGTCCCCTACTACATCAATACTCTCTGTTATGGGAGGGGATAAGAACAACGGTATCGATATCAATGATACAAGATAAACTGCATAATGATATCTGAAGTTAGGTGCAGCTAGAATTAAAGAAAATGTAATGGACTGAATCAATATTGGAATTGAGAGTAACCCATATCGAAGATTGTGATTTCGGATAATTAAAACTGCTGACACGAGAAAATTTAGATACAAGAAAAAGGCAGGTCTCCATATGAACCAGTTGAGACTTGTATCCTGGGATGTTTTGACGACCCAATTTGAGATCCAATCTCGCAGTGCTGGAATTTTTGAATCAGGTTGAATCCCATAGGGATTCGGATCAACCAGTACTTGCACATGCGATGCATTGCGCACTTCACCATTAGGATCCCATACGACCCATTCTAATGAACGAGCACAACGGCCATAATATGACATTATATTGGGTATGCGGTGCACTAGATTGACGATAAATTTCCATGGTGAAATGGAGCGATTCACATCTGTTTTAAGCATGGCAGGGCTTATCTTCGTCCAAATATTACAGCTCCAGTTTGGTGATAATAACTCAATAGAAGAAACCAAACGGTCTGTATTGCTGCCTGGGATTGTATAAGCCGCTATCGAATAAAGGGATAGAGAAGATTCGGATAAGGTGCTTGATTTCTCAACACCCACCCAATTGTAAATCGGCCCGCGAATTCCAAAATAAAGAAAAGTACAAACCAAGCTTGAAACAAGCCATGATTTCCACCTTTTAGGATACGCCAAGATTAGTACTATCAAAGTCCCGATCCCCAAGGCCAGACCATCATGACGTAGGAGCAGAACGAAAGCTAGAGTAACTCCCAGGATTACCCGTGCAGAAATAGAAACAATCCAAGCACCTTTTGTAACCACAACTCTGGCGACAATGAGAGTAAGGCCCAACACCGCAGTACTATAAGGAATGTCTTTCCATAGGGTATTAACCATTGTGCCATTAACTGGAATGACAGCAAAAATAAAAGCCATTAACCATATTATCCAACGACGAATACCCAGACTTTCAAAAAAAGCAAGCCACAATCCTGCAACCAAAGCAAGCGCAATAATCTGAGCGATTGCTACTACAGCGGGAGATAGGGAGATGCGGGTCAGCAACCAAATCAAAAAAGTGTGAAATGCAGGGTGATGATCCACAAATTTGCCTGAAAGTACTTGTCCCCATTGAACCATCGAGTCAGCACTCATCATTCCTGGAAAGAATGCTAATAGGTAGATTCCCCATACCAATGCGATGGGTAATGCAAACTTGATCGATGATGCAATTAGCGAAGATTTGATGACAGTCTGCTTCTTCCGTGGGAATGCTGTTGCAAGCCAGGTGCAGATAAAAAATAAAGCTAGCCCAAGCGCAATACCGGTACTTGCCCGATAGGCAAGTTTTAAACCGAGCCCGGAGATAAAAGGGTTCAAATCCGGAGGCGGAGGAAGTAGGGGAATGTTGAATGCCAACCAAACACCAGCCAGAAGGCATGCCCCTATCAAAATAATCTTCCAAAACATTGAATAAGAAGGTAACCGTGAGAGTGCATCTCGGATAATAAACTTATGCAACCTAAAAATGAATAAAATTGTTGCAAAAATAACGACCAACACATCAAAAATCCACTGAGATACCAAGTTTTTAGGTAACCAAAGAAATATTGAAAAGCAAGACGAAACAGATAACAAAACCAAAATTGACCAGTAAGTAAAATTTCTTATTAAGTAGTTATATTTCCATGAATTTCTGGAATGATATTTTGGCATTGAGTAATTATAGGCTAAAAAGGATGAGATTGTCCAAGTATTTTTTTATTCGAATAGTCAGAAGATTCATTATCAATGAAGGATAGGATCTATTAAATAATCAAGATTTCCTGCCCATCGACTCATTTTTCTTGATTTTTTCACAACACACCCATCGCCATTCTTAATTAATATCAATTGTTGGGAAAGAAACTCTTTACTCACTTTCGTAGGAGGATTTCCAGGCACAATCACTCCAAATTATTAACGGTGTGCGTCCGCTACCGAAAATCATTAGGAAAGGAATAAACAGTCAACGATCCGGACACACAGTCCGACTAATCAATATGATAGAACGCATTGAGCCCATCCATTTATCTAGCTGAAATGAAGTTCTGTGCTTTAGACTGAACGCAGTCGGCTATATTGAAGATGACCTAGATATCTTCAGCAAGCAGAAATGGTAAGACGAGCTTCCCGATACCCCTGAAATTTAATCCGTGGGTTACCAGCAGCTCTTCTTGAGCATCGCTACTGTGAATCTTGTAGACAAAACGGCATAATTTATCATACTTATCAGACGGGCGATCACCAAATATACAATATTAGATGAAAAATGCTGTGACTACTCCCCACGCCAAAAGGCGGGGCTTCTAGGGCATAGCCCAGGGATTGTAGCCCCAATCCCAATATGTTTATTGCAGCATTATGATCTCGATCCATCACAAGACCGCAGACCAGACAATTATGCACACGATCGGACAAAGATTTCTCAACCAACGTTCCACAACCAGAGCATCTCTTGGATGTATTGCGTGGATCAACCAATACGACCACACGGCCAGCATTCTCAGC
>JBAPSY010000278.1:0-24828 GCA_049281855.1 Anaerolineales bacterium | reverse complement strand
CAATTGAGCAATGATAATGGCTATGCTTATGGGGTCTTTAACGCCAATACTTCTGTGGGTGATTTGGATGGCGATAATGCCGGGGAAGTGGTGGTGCCATCTGATGTGCACTACATCTGCGCCTATGAGGCAAATGGGACACAGATCCCAGCCAACGCCATGTATGGGGGCAAAGGCTGGGGCAAGGTGGGCATATGGGAAAGCCTGGCGATCGAGCTGCGTGGCTGGGGGGCATGTAATGGAGTGCGCGATGAAAGCTATCGCACCAATTACGCTCACGGACCCAGCGTGATCGCTGATATGAACGGGGACGGATCCATGGAGGTAGTGGCAACCGGTAACATGTACGATTGCAGTATAGATCCCTATCTAAGCAAATATGATGGCGTTTACGTCTTTAACGCAGATCGCAGCCGTTTTAAAGACGACGGCTTCGATTGGCAGAGTGTGCCGACGGATACCGGCGCACCGCTGACCGAGGATTATAACGTGATCGAAAACAACCAACCCAACCCGGCTGTAGCTGACCTTGACGGGGATGGTCGGTTAGAGATCATCTATGCCTCCTATGATGGGCGTACGCACGCCTTTTGGCTGGACAAAACCGAGCACGGTAATTGGCCTTACTCGGTTTATAACCCTGCGGAGGGTTTTTACCGCTTTGCTTCCGAGCCAGTCATCGCCGACCTGGATGACAATGGCTATGCTGAAGTAATTTTCACCTCGTGGACCCAGAAAGGCAGTTATCACACCGGCAAGCTGCATATCCTGGATTATCTGGGAAACCCAATTTACGAGGTCAGCCTGCCCAATGCCTTCGGAGGCAAAAACTGGAATGGGGCATTACCTGCACCGACCCTGGCGAATATCGACTCGGACCCCGATCTAGAAGTAATTCTGCTGACTGCCAACTCCGGCGTGGTGGCGTATGATCTGCCAGGCACAGCGAATGCATATATCCTATGGGGCACCGGGCGGGGAGATTACCAGCGCGATGGCTACCTGTCGAATGCACTCCTGCCGACGTTAAGAGACTCCAACAAAGAAGCCAACCTGCGGGCCGGAAATCCTGGCGACCTGGTGACCTATACCATCACATTGCGTAACCCCACTCGTACATTTAATGATGCCAGCATGATCGACCCACTACCACCAAATTTATCTTATGCAGGAAACCTGTGGGCGTCATCCGGAAGCGCCAGCTATTCAAGCGGGACCGTGAGCTGGGTCGGGGCAGTCAGCTCATCCGCCGAGGTAGTCATTCGCTTCGATGCCACCGCGGATGCAGGCATCATTTCCCCAACGGTGATTATCAACATTGCCACGATTGCAGATGGAGCTGGTCATAGCTGGCAGCGGCAGTCCACGTTCTATGTGTTAGGCAAGGAACTATTCCTGCCTTTTTTGGGGCGATAACCCGTGAAGCATCCCCAAACGTAATTAATAAGATATGTCAATTCAGGAGAACAAACCATGAGCCATCCACTCGAGCAGCTGAAACCAGCCCAACAGAAAAGTCTTTTTATCCCATTACTCATCCTGACCATCTTTATTATGGTCACTATGAATATCATTGGCTTGCCTTTGAACACACCTGTTGCACCATCGGGCATCGTCTCGTTTGAGCTCGCCTTCTCGCCAACACATGCCCAACAGATCATCCTCTCATGGAACGCACAATCACAGCTCAGGGCTGCTTTTCTGCAGGGACTGGACTTCCTATTCCCGCTGGTTTATAGTGTGGCGCTTGGCTTGGGTTGCATCCTGACATCGCATGTGTTAGCTGGGCGGGGCAAACCATTTTCCATGATCGGGGCAGCTCTAGCCTGGGGGCTGTGGATAGCGGCTTTGTGTGATTATATTGAGAATATCGCCCTGGTGGTTTTATTGTTTGGTAGGGTCGTCTCTCCGTATCCCGAGATTGCCGGTTTTTGCGCATTGATTAAATTCACCTTGATCCTCGCTGGGATTGCATATATACTTTACGGGCTGTTAATGAGAGTGCTTCCATTAAAATCAACGCAAACTGCAACCTGAGCGCAATAAATGCGTATAAATAGACAGAATACTATTTCTGGAGGCCATTATGAACCGAAAAATGATCATCCTAGCCATCGTAGCCCTCGCCCTGGTGAGCCTGGCATGTTCAATCAATATTAACCTTCCCATCACAACAGTCAAAACTGGACCAACTGTGACGGAAAATATCAACGTTCCATTCCTTGCCGAAAAGCAGGCCACTGCGGATGTCACGCTGAATTTTGGCGCGGGAAAACTCAACCTACAACCCGGCGCAACGAATGAGTTGATCAGCGGTACCGCTACCTACAACGTGACTGACTTCAAGCCGGTGGTTACGATTGATAGCAATAATATCAATATCGAACAGGGGAATTTAAAGATGATCGGAATTCCAATCTTCGAGAACATTATCAATGATTGGAATTTCTCTTTCGGGGTTAGCCCAATGAGCCTGGCGATCAAAGCAGGAGCCTACACGGGCGACTTCGAGCTGGGTGGGCTTTCCATCCACCGCCTGGAAGTGACGGATGGCGCATCCAAAGTTAATCTGAGCTTTTCCAAGCACAATCTGGTCGAGATGGCTACACTCAAATACACAACAGGTGCATCTCAAGTGACCCTTACCGGGCTCGGGAATGCCAATGTCACTGATCTTTCTTTTAGCGGCGGGGCAGGGAATTATACACTCGAATTCAGCGGCCAGCTCAATCGTAACATGACCGTGAGTATCGACGCAGGGGTCAGCACCGTGACCGTCATCGTACCTGCAGGTGTGCCTGCCCAACTGACCACCGATGGCAGTTTGATAACAGTCAATACCAGCGGGGGTTGGGAACAAACAGGAAATACTTACCAGTTATCCGGCAGCGGATATACAATCACGATCCTGGCAAAAATGGGTGCCGGCAGCCTAAAGTTAGAGACAAGCAGGCAGGGGATTAAATAACAAGCTGGCGGGTTTTCCCGCCAGCGGATGTCACATTTTAAATCAGAACGTGATCACATCGGGTTGCCTGGGAAGCTTTATCAGGCAGCCCAATGGTAAATTTTATTCATTGGCTTTATAGCCAGGACCTTTGGTGTAGAAATCGTAATTAGGCTGGATGTCCTTGGTCAGGTCCACTACCTCACCCGCCGCCAGCTTTCGCACACTATTCAGAACCACAGCTTTACCATGATGGTCGACGCCCTCATAGTGCCCTGTAACACCAACCTGGCTGACCATCTCACTACCTTTGGCTGTATAGGCGGATGGAACCTCGTCTTCAGGGAAGATGGCTTCAAAGGGGCATTCTGGGATGCATGCACCACAGTCGATACAGGTATCGGGATCGATATAAAACCATGGGTATTGTTCAAGCGGCTTGCCACCCACAATACATTCCACAGGGCATACATCAACACATCCAGAATCACGCAGGCACAAACTTGTAATAATATGGGTCATGATTGGTTCCTCCTTTTGGAATCGATCGAGTTCAGGCTGATTCTCTCACTGAGAGAAGAATATCGTTTATTATACGGGAAAATTGTATTCCCCCCTCCCCCCTTTGTCAAGCATAAACTATTGCGTAACCATCGTCAGGGATTTCCAAAAAAACAATGAGTTTGCATGCAAACACGCTCATCAAGGCTATCAACCCAGCTCCCCATCAAAAGGGGAAGTCATCATCCTTAGAATTATTTAGATTAACCCAAGTTTGGAATTATTAATAGACCATCATCTGTTTTCGCTTGACAAGTACAGTTAATCTCATTATTATCCTGGCAACAATTCGCATTAGTTCAATAGAAGGATAGGAGGATATATGATTTACCAAATTTTGAATAAACTTGACCAGGAACTGCATATCGAGACCGTTAAAGCCCACTGTGATATCCCCTGCGGCATTTATGACCCGATCGTTGCCCAGATCAGTGCTCTCACCGTGGTACGGATGCTGGATTTGATGAACGAATTCGAAGCCAAAACCCCCGACAGGAACAAGGAATACATGAACAGCATGTCGCGTTACATTTCAGTAAAAGAGGAACATGCTGAACGCGCCAAAGCCGAGATCCGCGTCATCTGGGGTGATTATTTAAAAGCCCAGCACCTTGAAAAATATCCCAATGCACATGCCCTTGTTCACAAGATCATGCAGCTGGGTTCAAAGGTGCGCCAAACCACCGACCGTGATCAAGCAACCCAGCTGGTCGAAGCCATCAACGAATTTGCCCAGATGTTTTGGGAGACCAAAGGCATCGCCACCAAGCGCGCCAAAGCCCCATATGCCCCGGCACTGGAGTTGGTGTATCCCGCCCTGTAATGTTTAGGGTTTTAAAGATCATGGGGGATAGCTTAGCCCCTGAATTCAGAGAAGGGGATTTTGTGCTGGTTAGCAAAATCCCCTTTTTATTTATTCCGCCCTCCCCGGGAGACGTGATCGCCTTCCGCCAACCGGGATATGGATTGTTAATCAAACGCATCCAAAACATAAGCCGGGATGGCGGGTTGAATGTCATCGGCGATCATCCAGCAAGCGTCGACAGCCGGGTGTTTGGACCCATCCGGCAGAAGGATATACTCGGCAAGGTAATCTGGCATGTCCGGAAAGCTTGAAATCCACCTCTCCCGCAGATTTTGGTGAATTTCGTCTATAATTATCCCCTGGCAGATGGATTCACCCAAACACCCACCCGTTCCACCTTTCGTAGCTATGCTGTTTGGCATTTTGGCGGTCTCGACGGCTTCCATTTTTATTCGCTTCGCACAAATGGAAGCCACGTCCCTGGTGATTGCAGCCTGGAGGTTGACCGTAGCTTCGATCATCCTGATTCCGGTGGCTGCAGCCACCCACAAGCGCGAGCTCACCTCCCTCACCCGAAATGAATTGCTCCTGGCACTTCTTTCGGGTGTTTTTCTTGCCCTGCATTTCGCAGCCTGGATCACATCATTACAATATACCACCGTCGCCAGCTCGGTTGTGTTGGTAAGCACCATCCCTCTTTGGGTGGCACTGTTCTCCCCGTTCACAATCAATGAACCCATCCGGCGGGCTGTACTGATCGGATTGATCCTAGCCCTGCTGGGAGGGATGGTTGTGGGCATCAGTGATTCGTGTTCCATCAGCGGGGGCAGGATCATCTGTCCCAGCCTGGCAGATTTCATGCGTGGGCGGGCATTCCTGGGGGATTTGCTGGCCATCTGTGGTGCAATCGCCGGGGCAGGCTATCTGCTGATCGGCAGGAAATTGCGCACAAAAATGTCCCTGATCAGCTATATCTCGCTGGTTTATGGGATGGCTGCCATCGTGCTCGTCATCATCATGTTTTCAGCCAGAGAGAACCCCTTTGGATACTCCCCTCCAATTTATCTATGGCTTATCCTACTTGCATTGGTGCCTCAGCTGATTGGGCATTCTACCTTCAATTGGGCGCTGGGCTATCTCTCGGCGGCTTTTGTTTCCATCACCTTGTTGGGAGAGCCCATTGGGTCAATCATCCTGGCGTATTTTATCCTGCACGAAAAGCCGACTCTGATCAAATTGATTGGAGGCGGGTTGATCCTGGTGGGGATCTATATCGCATCCAGGTCGGAGGCGAGTAAAACTCCTAAGCTCCCCGACTGAAGCTCTGGTAGGATGGGTGAAGCCATGCCAATATTAGGTGTCAATGTCGCCATCATTCAGGACGAGAAGGTACTGCTTACCAAACGGCGGGACTTTGAAGTCTGGTGCTTACCGGGGGGTGAAGTGGATGCGGGTGAAAGCCTAGCGCAAGCGGCCATCCGTGAGGCGCATGAGGAAGTGGGGTTTGTTGTGCAGCTCGAAAGACTAGTTGGGATCCACTCACGACCTCAATGGTTATCCTGTGGCGCCCATGTGGTGGTCTTCGCGGCGAAAATAATCGAGGGGGCACTCACGGTTCAACCGCAGGAGGTATTGGAAGCGCGCTTCTTCAGCAAGGAAGAGCTCCCTAGCGAGATGCTCGTTGGTCATCACCAACAAATCCTGGATGCACTGCAGGGGGTTAGTGGAGCGGTTTGGACGCACGATAGCGAATGGGATTTCAAGGCTGGTCTCACGCGTGAAGAACTTTACCTACTACGTGATCAATCGGGGTTATCTCCAGCTGAATTTTATTTAAACCGCGTCGGAAAGCTCATCCCTGGGGGTGACCATCTGGAAGTGGAAGGTAAAGTTGATGTATACTAGACGGATAGATTTAATCAACTTCCTAAGATGACCAGGTAACCATCCGGCGATGACATCCAAAAAAAGTAAGGACTCCCTGACGAAGCAGTCCGCCATGGATCGTGAATATGACGGCATCATTCACCAGGGCGTAGGATTTCTTGCGCGTTTTCAGCGCTTCGCCTGGGATTTCATCGGTGTGTTTTTACTGGCATTTGCCCTGATTACCCTGGTAACCCTGTTCCTGCCTGAGCTAGCAGGAGGTATTTTAATCATCATGTGGCGCAATTTATTACGCCACGCCTTTGGGTATGGGGGTGTCTTGGTGGTCATTGCCAGCGTGGTAGCTGGAATAATGGTACTACGCATGCGGTCTTACCAACCGACTGCCTCCGGATATTTAGGATCAACGCCCTCGCGGAAAGTCCAATGGGGACGAATCATTGCTTTAGAGCTGGCAGGTTTCTCGGTCCTGACATTAATCTCTGCGATTGGTGGAAGACTGGTGAACCGGGCTGAGCTTGGATTGGATGGAGGTTTTATAGGCTGGGGATTGGCTGAGCTGGTGGCGATGGGCCTGCGATCAATCGGATTGAGCAGTAACATATGGGGGATGCTGGTCTTGGGATTGGTCACGCTGCTCCTCTTGGGATATGGCTTAGGACTCGTTCCCCCATTAATCAAACGACTGCAAAAAATGTCAGCGGTAAAACCGGCAAACCCTGTGGTGAATGAACCAGTTGTCAGTGTGGCACCTTCTATGACCCAAACGGGAGCATCCCTGCTGGGATTGGATCGCAAGAAACGACGTCCATTCGTCCCGCCCGAATTCCGCAAACGATTGAACGCCTCAAACGAGCAAACCAAGAATCTCCCCCTCCCGCCAAGGGATGAGCACCTGCCATCCCTTGAGATGTTAGTCAAAGATCAGCTTGACCGCCCGGATGAGCGCAACATCAACCAGACAGCTGGCATGATCGAGAAATCTCTATCTGAGTTTGGCATACCTGCCAAAGTGGTTGGCTTTCGGGTTGGACCAACGGTGACCCAATTTGCGGTCGAGCCGGGGTTTGTGGAAAAAGGTGGCTCTGAGGAAGAACAAGCCAACCGCATCAAAGTCCGCGTTGCTCAAATAGCCGGCCTTCGGCGCGACCTGGCACTGGCACTGTCTGCAGAACGCCTGCGCATTGAAGCTCCTGTTCCTGGCCGGCCGTACGTGGGGATTGAGGTACCTAATATGCGTACCAGCATGGTGCGTCTGCGGTCCATCCTTGAAACCGAGGCCTTCTACAAGATTAGTTCTCCTTTGGCAATCGCACTGGGGCGTGATGTCTCCGGTCAACCTGTGGTGGCTGATTTGAGCACCATGCCACATCTCTTGATTGCCGGAACCACCGGGTCGGGTAAATCCGTCTGCATCGCAGCCATCACCGCGTGTCTGGTGATGAACAACACCCCTGATGACCTGCGCCTGGTGATGATCGACCCCAAGATGGTCGAGCTGGTGCGCTTTAATGGATTACCGCACTTGTTCGGTAAAGTGGAGACGGATATCCAGCGCATTCTGGGTGTGTTGCATTGGGTGGTGACAGAAATGGACCGGCGCTACAAGCTGCTGGAGGAAATGCATGCGCGCAATATCGATTCGTACAATCGTAAAGCGCGCCGGCACAAGGACAGCGAGCTACTCCCTCGCATCGTAGTCTTACTGGACGAGCTGGCTGACCTGATGATGACCGCTCCTGACCAAACCGAGCCGATGCTCATCCGACTGGCACAGCTGGCACGTGCGACAGGCATCCACCTGGTGGTTGCCACCCAGCGCCCGAGTACCGACGTCGTCACGGGACTGATCAAGGCTAACTTCCCCGCCCGCATCTCATTTGCGGTGGCCTCATCGGTGGACTCGCGGGTCATCCTCGATATGGGTGGAGCGGAAAGCCTGCTTGGGCATGGAGATATGTTATTCATGCCTCCTGAGGTGGCTGCCCCGGTGAGGGTGCAGGGGGTGATGGTTTCAGACGCTGAGGTGGATAAGCTCATCCTTTACTGGCAAACCGTACACCCAACTGAAGCGGGAGTGGTACCACCCTGGGAAGATCTGCTTAAGGAAGATACACTCATGGCAGACCGGGATGAGCTAGTTAAGAAAGCCATCGAAATGCTGTGCGGTGAGAAGCATGCAAGCGCCTCGATGCTTCAACGCAGGATGCGCATTGGCTACCCACGTGCAGCTCGCTTGATGGATGAATTGGAAGAGATGGGAGTCGTTGGTCCTGCTCAGACGGGTGGGCGTGAGCGCGATGTGCTCCTGCAGGACGAAGAAACAGAAGAAGATCAGTAGCATACCCATGTGGCTATTTTGCTTGACATCCATCGATGCATGAGATAGCATACGGCATTCTAACTTACTGGTAGAAAGGTAATGAGATAAACCAGGTGGAACAATCAGAAGCGAGAAAGCTTAAGATGACATTTTCTGACCGAATGCGATTGGTCTTCAAGGGGGTTCTGGACCCGGTGGGAGCATTTTTCAATCGCCTGGGCATTTACCCCAATACCATGACTCTGCTTGGTCTGGCTGGAAATATCATCGGTGCCATCCTGATTGCCCTCGGGCAAATGACCCTGGGAGGCATTATTGTCCTGGTCATGGGGCTCATCGATACCCTGGATGGGACCATGGCACGTTTGCGAGGTATGCCCTCGGAATTTGGTGCGTTTGTCGATTCCGTCACCGATCGTTATTCCGAATTGGTCATTTTTGCTGGTCTGCTGTATTACTTTCTCAATAAAGGGGACTGGCTTTCCGTCCTGGCGATCTATATCGCGGCAAGTGGAGCGGTTCTAGTATCTTATGTCAGGGCTCGTGCGGCCTCCTTGGGTATGGATACCAAGGTGGGGTTCTTAAGTCGTTTTGAGCGTTACTTGGTGCTAGCACCATCCTTGATATTCAATATTCCCTTGATTGGTATCTGGATCATCGCCATCTTTGCCAATTTCACCGCCATCCAACGCATCGTGGATGTGCGCCGCCAAGCGCACGAGCAAAACAAAATTCTTCATTAAATATACTGTATAGAGGTTTCCATGCCCAGTGGCTTTTTTATCGGACCCATATATATTCGTTTTTACGGCATCATCCTGATGCTTGGAGCTCTCGCGGCAGCCTTCCTGGCAGAACGGGAGGCGCGCCGCAGGAAATTAAACAGCGATTTTGTCTGGGACGCGCTGATCCTGGTCTTGATTGGAGGCATCATCGGGGCACGCTTATGGCACGTCTTTACACCACCCCCATCCATGGTCGCAGCTGGCTTTACCACCAAGTATTACCTGACCCATCCGCTCGACCTAATCAACACCCGGGCGGGAGGTTTGGGTATCCCCGGGGCGATCATCGGTGGAGCGCTGGCGCTATATTTCTATAGCCGGCGCAGAAAGATGAGTTTCTTACTCTGGGCTGATATTGCAGCCCCAGGGGTAGCGTTGGCACAGGCAATTGGGCGTTGGGGTAACTTCTTCAACCAGGAGCTTTACGGAAAACCCAGCAACCTGCCCTGGGCAATCACTATCGATCCAGTCAATCGCGTACCTGGATATGAAAATTACTCCACCTTTCAACCTTTATTCCTATACGAATCGATCTGGAATCTGTTGAATTTTGGGTTCTTGATGTGGTTGGAGAGAAGATTTGCTGGCAAGCTGAAGGACGGGGACCTTTTGCTGACATATTTGATTGGTTATCCAGTTGGCAGATTCTTTCTTGAATTTTTACGTTTGGATGCACCTCGTTTTGGAACGATCAACATCAACCAAACGGTAATGCTTATCGTGGCAATTGCTTCGGGCTTATTGCTCTATTGGCGGCATCGCAAGGGTGCCGTCCCAAAGGTGGATACTGAATACCCCGACGCTGGACCCAGCCAAGAATAATCCCAATCAAGGTCAGGTTTTATATTACTCAATTATTGTTATTAATGATCCAAACCGAAAACCTTAGTAAAAAATTCAACGATTTCCTGGCAGTGGACAGGGTTAACCTGGACGTGAAATCTGGGGAAGTGTTAGCGCTGCTTGGACCCAACGGGGCTGGGAAGACCACCACCTTGCGCATGCTTACTTCCGTGCTACGCCCGTCTATGGGATGGGCGCGTGTGGCGGGATATGATGTAGTCAACCAGGCTGCAGAGGTGCGTGCATCGGTCGGCATCCTGACCGAGCAGCATGGTCTGTACGGGCGCATGACCGCGGTAGAATACCTCGATTTCTTCGGGCAAGTTTACCGAATGGAGGCTGTCACCCGTCGCAAACGTACCGATGAGCTATTGGAGCAATATGGTCTAGCGGAAGTGCGCAAGCGAAAGATTGGAGAATATTCCAAAGGCATGCGACAAAAACTTGCCCTAGCGCGAGCCCTCTTTCATAACCCACCGGTGCTGTTAATGGACGAACCAACCTCAGCCATGGACCCTGAAAGCGCCCGCCTGGTCAGGGATGCCATTCACGGTCTGAGGAGCGCTCAACGGGCAATCATTATCTGCACGCACAACCTGGCTGAGGCTGAAGAGCTGTCAGACAAGATCGCCATCATCGACCGGGGTCGGATTATCATCTCTGGGGAGGTCGAAGAGCTTAAAACTCGACTTTTGGGCGCTCCTCAATTTGAAGTGCGCCTGGGAACCAGCATCGATGGTTTAAATGTTACCTTGCCTGATGTGGTCACAATGACCGGGCAAGGTCCGGACTGGATCCGTTACCAAACGGGAAAACCCTTACAGACAAACCCGGTGGTCATTCAATCCCTGGTAAACAAAAACATTCCCGTTGTGGGATTATCTGAGGTACCGCGCAGGCTGGAAAAAGTTTATCTAAAGGCTATCAATTCTGTCGAAGGCGATGATCAAATATTTGAACGGGACGAGCATGGATCGTATGAGGAAACTCAGCATGTGGGATGAAATTCGCCCCGCTTTGATCATCACCCGGCGGGAACTGCGTGACCAGTTGAGGGACTGGCGCATCGTTTTCCCGATAACCGTGCTCACCTTATTTTTCCCATTCCTGGCGAACTTCACCACCCGGCAGATTTTGGGCTTCATGGAAAAATACGGAGCGAATCTGTTGGCAGAAAGGTTCATCCCCTTCCTGTTGATGATCGTGGGGTTCTTCCCGATTTCCATCTCCCTGGTAATTGCTCTGGAGAGCTTCGCCGGCGAGACGGAGCGGCGGAGCATCGAGCCATTATTGAGCAGCCCATTGACCGATGGTCAGCTTTACCTGGGTAAACTAATCGCCTGCCTGCTCACACCTTTGATCGCCTCCTACATTGGCATGCTGGTCTATTTGATTGGAATTTACCGCACCAGCAGTTGGAGGGCGGAACCAACGTTTTTGGTTTTAATTGCCCTGCTGACGGCCGTGCAAGCTCTGGTGATGGTCAGCGGCGCGGTGGTCATTTCCACCCAAACCACCTCTGTACGGGCAGCCAACCTACTGGCTTCATTTATCATCATCCCGGTGGCATTATTGATCCAGGTTGAGTCGGTGATGATGCTATGGGCAGATTACCGGGTCTTGTGGTGGGCAGTACTGGCTCAGGTGGTATTGGCAGGCTTGTTGGTACGCATGGGCATCACCCATTTAAATCGAGAAGAATTATTAGGCCATGAGCTGGATACGCTCAACCTGCGCTGGATGTGGAAGGTGTTCAGGGTGCAATTTATAGGCAGTGCACATTCAGTTCGAGATTGGTATCTGCAGGAAATTCCACATACCTTACGGCGAATGCTGATCCCGATTGGCTGGATGACTCTCTTGCTGGTTGCGGGCACCTTTCTGGGTGCCACTCTGGTGAAAGACCTCGGTGTTTCACCCGGTTTGCTTGGGTTGGATCACATGAAGATCTTCGATACGCAGATCCTGAATCAGTTCCGCCAATATGGGTTTTTTAGCGCCAGCAATGTGCTCACAGTTTGGTTGCATAACTTACGGGCGGTCAGCTTAGCCGTTCTCCTGGGAACCTTCACCCTGGGTGTGGCTGGAGCACTCGTCTTGATGCTGCCCATGGTGATTATCGGATTTTTTACCGGCGCATTCGGGCTAACGGGACTCAACCCCCTAACCGTCCTGGCAGCTTTCACGCTGCCCCATGGCTTATTGGAAATACCTGCGATCATCCTTTCGGGGGCAGCTATCCTGCAAGTAGGGGCAACCCTTGTGACCCCGTATCACCACCAGTCGATTGGTGAGAGTCTGGTAAGCTCAATCGCAGATTGGGTGAAGATTACCCTGGCCCTGGTTCTACCCCTATTTCTGGGTGCAGCATTCTTAGAAGTATTTATAAGCCCGCAAATCATGGTCAGGCTGTTGGGTGGGGGTTAATGGGAGCTTTCAGATTGTGTTACCAGCCATTTACAAAAGGCAACCACTCCTTGTTTTCGTGCAAGTGACGGGCAAATAAATAGCTGGCTGAGGCGGGCGGTACAGTTGGTGCATGTAGCAAGTGCATTTGTGCCTGTTCGATGGTCCGTCCACCTTTGCGGTGGTTGCAATGCGGGCAAGCTGCAACCAGATTAATCCACACATGCTCACCCCCCAAATGCCGTGGAATGATGTGGTCCACGGTAAGATAAGGCACGTGCTGTCCACAATACTGACAGGTGTAGTTATCCCGACGTAAGACCTCCCGCTTGGTCAGCTTGACGCGTGGGTGCGGACGGTGAATCATCTTTTCCAAACGGATAATGGAAGGGCGCGGATAGACCTGCCGAACAGTCTTAATCTCGCCGCGTCCATTCAGGATCAGGCTGGCTTTTCCATCAATAACGAGGGTAATCGCACGGCGGGTATTGCAGACGTTGATCGGCTCGAAGTTCGCGTTTAGTACCAACACTGGGGCCTGCATAACTGCCTCCAATGCCGGGAATTATAGCACACTCAACAATTCATGCTTGTCTTCAAAACCCGGGGAAGAATGAACTTTAATGCACTATTTAAATTATGACTCCAGACAAATTCAAAGGCTGCCTGTGGATTTCAGCAGGGTTTCTTCGATTTGTTTGGCGTGTTCCTGCTCATGCGAAACAAATATCTTCACCACGCTGGCGACCGTGCACATCCCACCCCAGGGTGCCTTAAATTGTTGGGCCAGCATTTCTGGTGGCATCTCACGCAGTGCCTGGATTACGTTTTCCCGCGCAGTGTCGTAGGCGAGTCGTGACTGGTCCATTGGTAAAGCCTTACGTGCAGAAACCGACGCGGCATTGTACTGATCGATCCCATCGATTACCCCGAAAGCAGGCGTCTCTCCATGCGAATAAGATCGCAATGAGTTCGAGACCAACTCGTCCCAACCAGTGATGTGATCCAATACCTGCTTGAGCTTCCAGGAGGGGTAAATTTCCACCTGTGGAGTCACTTTATCAAGGACAGCATTAAGGCGTGCACGGGAACGCTCCATTTTAGCGATTAGGGCATCGATTTTTGATTCCATATTTTTACCTTGGTGATCAATAATGGTATAATCGGCGCATGAAAAATTGCGACTGCAGCTACGCATATTATACAAGCGATTGATCATCAACTGTGGTGAGTATGACGCGTCCTCCCACAGAGGGCGTTTTTTTTTATATGAGTGAAACGGGAAACATAGTTCCAGCGGGAAATAGAAAATGGAGGCGTGAATGGACAAAACAAAAATGAGCATCGATGAGCAGGTGGAATACCTCATGCAGGGAACCGAATATGGTGATGAAGCCCTGAAGCAGGCTATGAAAAATGAGCTGCGACAACGCTTGATCGAGGCGAAGCAAGAAGGACGCCCACTCAGAGTGTACTGCGGATACGACCCAACCAAACCAGACCTGCACCTGGGGCATACCATCACCATGCGCAAGCTGGCCCAATTCCAAGAGCTGGGTCACGAAGTGACCTTCTTGATCGGCAACTATACCTCATTGATTGGCGACCCATCCGACAAAGATAAACTTCGCCCAATCCTCTCCCCTGATGAAGTGGCATTCAATTCCCGCACCTATGCCGACCAGGTATTTCGCGTGCTGGACCGTGAAAAAACATTCATCCGTTACAATGCGGAATGGCTATCCAAACTAACATTTGAAGAGTTGATCAGGTTGTGTTCGAACTTCACGATCCAGCAGTTCATCACACGCGAGAATTTTAAGCTGCGCTGGGAGAAGAATGAGCCGATCTTCCTGCATGAGTTCTTCTACTCCATCATGCAGGGTTATGATGCGTACTCCATGCGCACCGATGTGCAGGTGGGTGGCACCGACCAATTATTCAATATTGTCACCGCCGCCCGGAAAATCATGACCTTCCTGGGTGAAAAACCTAACATCGCCGTTATCATGGGCATATTGCCCGGGACCGATGGCGAGGTGAGAATGAGTAAATCGATGGGGAACTACATCCCCATCGATACGACTGCGGAAGATATGTACGGAAAATTGATGAGTGTGCCAGATAAAGCCATGCCTCACTATTTCCGTCTGGTGACCCGTTGGACAGCCTCAGAGATTACCGCCCTCGAAAATGATATCGCTTCCTGGAAAATCCACCCGCGTGACGCCAAGATGAAGCTGGCACACGAAGTCACCGAGATCTTCCATGGTGCCGAGGCTGCCAGGCGGGCGGAAGAAAACTTTGTGAGTGTCTTCCAACAAGGTAGTCTACCTGAAGATATGCCAATCTACACATTGCGTGCCGGACAAACCGTGCTCGATGTCTTAATGGAAGGAAAGCTGGCAGGCAGCAAGAGTGAAGGCCGGCGATTAATTGAGCAGAATGGTGTCCGGCTGGATGGAGTGACCCTGACGAACCCCAGCCAGGCATTCCCGCATGCGGGGGTGCTGCAAGCGGGTAAACGCCGCTTTCTTAAAGTTGTCAAGTAGAAAACTCCTCAACCCTGGATAAGGGCATATCGGGAACAACATCCACTGTGCTCTTAATGTTCTGATAAGCTACTTTTTACCCCTTACAGCGTATAATAAGTGCGACCATTAGACTAGGAGGTTATTATGAGTGAAACCGATCCCAATGAAAATAAGTCGCCGAATGACAACATTGGCGAGCAATTGAATGAACTTGGCAAAAACCTGCGTGAAGCCCTGCAATCGGCATGGGAAAGTGAAGAGCGCAGGAAGCTGCAGCAGGAAATCGAAGAAGGTCTGGCTAACCTGGGCGCTTCACTGAGTGAGGCAGCCAAGGATTTCTCAAACAGCCCAACTGGGCAGAGCCTCAAAGAGGATGTGAAGGATCTAAACGAGCGCTGGCGAACCGGTGAAGTGAAGTCCAAAGTACGCTCAGAGATCACAGAAACATTGCGTAAAGTTAACGACGAGTTACAAAAAGCCACTCGAAAGAACCCCCCGCCACCCTCTGACAAACCGAACGCATAAGGAGGCCTTATGCCTACTATAGAGAGAGAAATAAGAACCGGAGATACCATGCAGGTGGGTGATCTTGAGATCACACCCCTGACGCAGGTATTAAAAATCGCTCTCCCTGGTCACCGTGCCGGGTTGATCTGGAACCGTCCCAAAGCTGTGATTGTCAGGTCATCTGATGGTCAGGAAAACATTCTGCCTGTAAGAGACGTCACACGCCTTGTCATCTGGTCCATGCTGGCTGGAGGAGTGCTGGGAGCAATCGTGATTGGATTGATGCACCGCAATAATTAACCCGTGGAGCGAAAATAAAGGAGTGATTAAAATGACTGATGAAATGAATACGAACCCACCAGTAGAAGCTGGTTTGGAAATGTTTCAAGATACCATGGAAGAGTTCCTGGCTGCCGCTGATGTACGCGTGGTTTATGGTGAACCCATTCAGCACGGTGATACGATGATCATACCGACCGCTGAAGTGCTGTGCGGTTTAGGGTTTGGGGTTGGCAGCGGCAGCGGCACCAGTGCTGATCAGAACCCTGAAAAGCCTTCACAAGGCTCGGGTAGCGGCGGCGGTGGAGGGGGGCGCATCCTGTCGCGTCCGGTTGCTGTGGTTGTAGCATCGCCTGAAGGTGTCCGGGTAGAACCAGTGGTAGACATTACCAAGATTGCGCTGGCAGGTCTGACTGCCATGGGCTTCATGGTCGGAATGATGTTCCGCATGAGCAGCAGAAGACATGCCCTACCCGCAATCGAAGAATAGAGTTTACCAGGCTGCATTTCTTTCGGTAGTAAGTATCCGGATAGAAACGAATCTTAATGATGACGGGTCTCCATGGGGCGATTTACAGCCTAGCTGAGACTTAAATCCTTGCGGAAATTTATATCCGTACGGATATTATGGTTCGCGCCTCAACCCAATTTTTTCTTGGATTAATGATTAATTGCGTGCGATCCATACCTGCGCGCCGGGTGGCAATACCGGCAATGGGAAATTCCCGTTTTGCACATGGACACGCTGGTGAGTAAATAGCTCCTCGAACTCTGTTTTGTTGGGGATGGCACCGTGTGTGACAGGGATGGGTCCAGCCGGGCGGGTTTTGATGCCACGCCTGGCCACGACGAGGATCGTTTCTTCATTACTATCTCGTTGGTAAACAAGGGTGTCATCCTCGATCCATAAGACCTGGAACCCCCCGTCCATCAGCGCCTGAGAAGTTCGGCGCAATTGGATCAGAGCCTTATAAAAAGCTTGCAGTTCCATATCCCAGGTGGATGGGTCCCAATTCATGCACTGCCGCGAATTTAGTCCCTGCCCCCCACCCAAGCCAATCTCATCACCATAGTAGACGCTTGGCACACCCGGATAGGTAAATAAGAGCGCCACCTCAAGGCGAAGCAGATCACGGTTGCCTTCCAGTAATGAGAGTGCACGTGGTGTATCGTGACTGCCAATCAGGTTGAACTGCTGGATTGCGACCACCCAAGGGATGGCTGCCCTGAATGCTTTCCAGTTATCCACCAGGGCTTGGGTGGTGATAGGGTTTCCCGTGTTAATCCACTGGGTTTGACCAGGCACAATGATCCTGACTGGTCCGAGCCAATCCCTGAGTGGCAGCGCAAACCCTGAATAGTTCATCACTCCATCCCAACAATCGCCTTGTAGCTGGTTGGTGGCATCGAAGAAATTTTCTCCCATCAAATATGCCTGGGGGTTCGCAGCTTTAACTGCCTGGCGGATGCCTCTCCCCACCTCCATTCCCAATTGGTCAGCTCCCTGCCGGGCAAGCATGTTTGCCACATCGATCCGCCAGCCATCAGCCGAATATGGTGGGTGCAGCCAATAGCGGAAAACCGAGTTCGATCCAGCATACATCACATCCCGCAAGGCTGCTGAGCGATAATTGAGCTTGACCAGCGTGCGTACCCCCAGCCATGTTTCATAGTCATCAGGGTGATTGCGGAATGTGAAGTATTCAGCAGTGGGTGCAGCCGAGTTAGCCAAGGCTGCCTGGAACCAGGGATGCTGAATGCCACAGTGATTGGGAACGATATCCAATATATACCGCATCCCCCATTCAGTGAGGGCTTGGCGCAGATCCACCAGGGCTGAATTCCCACCCAGATGCGGGTCCACAGAGAAATAATCGGTCACATCGTAGCGGTGATTGGAAAAAGCGGTAAAAATGGGGTTCAGGTAAAGGGCGTTTGCACCCAGCTCAGCAATATAATCCAGGTGAGAGATAATACCAGCCAGATCCCCACCGAAGAATTCGACCATGGCAGCCCGGCTACCGGTTGTTGGAGACTCTCCCCATCGACGTGCTCGGGCAGGGAACCCTGCGTATTCGTATTCACCATCCCGCACGTTGTTGGATGGATCCCCATCTGCAAAACGATCTGGAAATATTTGATAAAAGACAGTGTGTTTTAACCAGCCTGGGGCCTGATAATCTGCCAGGATGCGGAAATCTTCGGCATCCGTTGGGTTGAAGGTATGCAATCCACTACCGTTATACCAATAGATAGCCTCTTGGCTTATGATCAAGAAGCGGTAGGAGGTGAACGGCATGGTAATACGTATGGAAGCACGCCACCAACGGCATGCACCGGCCGGATCCATGTCTTCAGGGTACAGCGGAGTGAAATGCTGTTCGCCATCCGGGGAGGTTCGTAATATTATCTGCTGGATGGGAGACGCCACTGCGGTACGCATCCGGATGGTCACCTCATCACCTAAATGAGGCTGGTTGGGGAATATGTAGCGGGAAGATCCACTGTGATGGATTGAATTTAGATAGATCGGATTATCCATAAATAGAAAAAACCGGGTGGGATTTTATCATGATTAAGGATTACTCATAAGCTCCAGTCGTAATAATAAGAGGTTGAGATGATACCGCAATCTGGTAAAATTAATGGACACTTTCGAACGCGCCTATTCGAGATATTGGTACGTTCTAACGGAGATAAAAAATTACCATTCGCCCCAGGAGGATTTTATGGAGATTCAGATGACTGAATTCAAACGGTGTACCGTGGTCAAAACCAGTGGTCGGATTGATGGATCCAATGCTCCACAACTGGCACAAGCCCTTAAAACATTAACATCCAAAAGCAAATTTAATATTGTTTTTGATATGAGCGATGTGACTTTTGTAGCCAGCGCAGGCTGGTGGGTACTGATCGATACCCAAAAGACTTGTAAACCCAGTGGTGAGCTAGTTTTGGTAAAAATTGATAAGGGTATCAAAGACTCACTTAATCTGGTCGGTATGGGGTCTTATTTCTGCACTTTTGAAGATGTTACCTCCGCAGTAGGGAGTTTTTAACCTCACGCATGCCAACCAAACGGTTTTCGTGTAGTCTAAAAAATCTAGAAACGATTTGCGATTACGTAACCCATTTTGCCAATGAAGCTGGACTAAATGAATCAGAAGTCTATGCCGTCCAGCTGGCGGTGGATGAAGCCTCCACGAATATCATGGAGCATGGTTACGGACGAGAATGTCCGAATCGGATTGACGTCTCCTGTGAAATCCTGGAGGATGGACTGAAGGTGGTGATCTACGATGATGCTGAGCCTTTCAATCCCGATGCAGTTCCAGATCCGGAAATTAACGTATCTTTGGAGGAAATCAAACCACGCGGTTTGGGGATATTTTTTATGCGTAAAATGATGGATGAAGTGCATTACGAATCGAGTCCAAACATGGGCAACACCCTGACGATGATCAAACATCACGCTTTCTAAAAATATTTCCTATAAATATCAATTGCCTGCTAATCATATCCTAGCAGGCAATTTATTTTTGTACGTCGTCCCTCCCCAAGATGACGAGCGTTAAATCATCAAAGCGTGGCGCATCCCCCACAAAGCGATGCACTTTATCCAAGATCCTTTGTTGGACCTCTTGGAGAGTTTTACCAATATTTTGTTGAACAGTACTCAAGATGATTTTGCGATCGATGAATTCCCCTGCATTGTTTTGTGCATCCGTTACCCCATCGGTATACATTAATAGTATTTCACCAGGAGAAATTATTACTTCGTCCTGACCCCAATCGTTATCCTCATCTATACCGAGCGGCATACCGGTATTATTTAGAGTTGAAATCCCATTATTAATCCCCAGTAAATAAGGTGGGGTGTGCCCGGCATTGGCATAACAGAGCTTGCCAGTGGTTGGGTCAAGCACCGCGAAAAATACAGTGACGAAGAGATTCGCACGTGCATTGCGCAGAATATGTTGGTTGGCAGTTTTTAACACGAATGCCGGATCTCGATGATATTCATTGGCAAAGGTACGGATCAATGTACTGCTTAATGCCATATACAGTGCTGAGCCCAATCCCTTATCAGCTACATCGGCAATCAAGATACCTAATTTACCCTCGGGCAGCCAGATGAAATCATAGAAATCACCTGAAATTTGTCTGGCAGGCTCCAGAGTGGCAGTAAGCTGCCAGCCCGGTAGCTGCGGGATAGATTCTGGCAGGAAACTCGCCTGGATGGTGCGCGCCAGAGATAGTTCCTGCAACGTCTTTTCCATGGCAATGGATCCGGCATATACGTGCGTTTGATGGATTGCCGAGGCGATCTGGGCAGCAAGGGATTGCACCGCTGGCAGCTGCCTGCGCACACCACGTGCATCCCATGGAATGGTCATGGTTTGCAGTTCGATGAAGATACCCCCAATCGGCTGACCAGTTTCCGTGTCCTTGATAGGACATAAAATGATTGGAGCTGAGAGCGAGACAGCGGGATTCCATGGCAGTCTGGTTCCAGGCATGAAAAAAAACGCCTCGTTTTTCGGTTGCAGCCAATTCCATGCAAGTTCCCAATCGAAAGAGGTTGTTGCGGGTTCTTGTAAGAGGATGCCCTTGGCTTCCGTCCAGATCAGGATCCGTCGCGAAGCGAACATGGATGAGACGTGATTTCTCAGCACCGCAGATAGATTCGGCGCATCCGGTGGCTCATCAAGGAATGCTCTACCCAACTTCTCCAATTGGTCAATCTGGTGGAATTGCTGGCGTGAAGATTCAGCAGCCTGACTAAGCCGCCGGGCTAAGATTGCTGTTAGTAACAAGCCCAGGATGATGAACAGGAATTCCAACAGCCCTTCATCGACAAAAGTCCCAGCAGCTACTATTCCAAAGGGGCTCGCCAATACAGGCAAAGTAAGAGCGATCAAGAAGAAAGATATCGCAGGTCGCGTGGGGGTATGCAATACATGCTTAAGTGACCAGATCACATAAGCGATGTAGCCAGAATAAATCAGAAACATCCCGATATATTGGACAATGATAGCTAAAAATGCCGGGATGATTGAGGTGATTGAATAATCCCTGATCGGGATCATTCCTCCTGCCCATTTGTAGACCAATAAAGCAACCAGCGTCGCCAGCAGATCTGAAGAGACGTCTGCAGTGAACATCCTGCTGCGACTCCAATAGGATTGGGTTGTCCTATCGCGATAAATGGAGCTCAATAAAATAAAAAAATTCCAAACGACTTTTAACCACAATGCAGTGGGACCAAGCAGCAGAATGGCTGCCCAGACAGCAATTCCATCCATTGAGCCATCTGAGTTGGCATACCCACCCGCCCTGACCTCTGTGATAAAGAAAAATCGCAAACGGGCAAAGAGATAAAAGATTCCCCCCATGAGCAAGTAGATTTGCCATTGCTGGCGGACGGATCCCCAGCTGGATAACTTCACCAGCCAGGCTAATCCAATGGCGAGTAAGGGCAAGGTGTAGAGCAGGGTCAGCACATCTGCCGTGCCGCTCATGCGCTGCTCGCCGCTCATGCTCTCCAAGTCGGGACGAAGCTTTTTAGCCAGCTTGTAAAAACTATTATTCATGAATCGGAAAATTCCATGATTTCCATTAACCCAAAGACCACTCAAACCCCTTTTATTTATAATTAATAACCCTAGAAAATCTCGCCCGATTCCATCCCAAGCAAAATATTATAACTGATGCATCTGTCAATTAGGTTAGCTGTTGATGAGCAAAGGAGTAGCCAAGTAGGCTAATATAAAATTCTAAAAAACTCCCCATTGGTAACACTACGCTTCAATCTGTCCAAAACCTGATTGGCTTTTTTGTGCTGGTAGGGAGTAAGCAGCCCCATCCGAAAACCTTCTTCGAATTCATCCCTGTCCAGCTCGATTATCTTGCTATCGGGTGCGATCCATAAGTCCAGGAATAGGTCGGTGAGGTAAAATTCCCCACGTGACTTTCGTATGGGGGAATCAACATCGACGTAATACCC
Organism: Anaerolineales bacterium; assembly: GCA_049281855.1. GTDB lineage: Bacteria > Chloroflexota > Anaerolineae > Anaerolineales > UBA4823 > FEB-25. The sequence goes on along the minus strand of JBAPSY010000278.1, from coordinate 2,944 downwards.
CAGGTGGTTTCCATCCGACTCAAGTAACTTCATCACGGAGAACCACTCCCTGTAAAACAGATATTTCATCACGGAACCGATCAGAATACCGTGTGGGATACACCCATTCTGCCACCAGACTTCTTCACACCACTTCGCGCTTATTTCAAGTGGCACATGGTTAAATGTCTTTATCCGCACCGGGTCATCATCGACAAGTCCTTCGATGTAACGGCTGAGGCCTTTGCCAGGGCGGGAAAAATTAATGATCACTTCCATCATCATTTCCATTTTAATTATATTCCATTGGTTGAAATGATCCCGATTGAATCAAAAACCCGGCTCGAACGGAACCGGGTTAAATATCTAACCTGGAACATAACCAGGTGGCTCAGAAGGTCAATAACACTGCCTTTGAAGCCAGGTTCAGCAACGGTCCAGCTGCCAGGCTAAGCGCAATGACCAGCACTGCGGTTGCTGCAGCCGTGAATTGGACCCAGAATTCCTTTCGAGCGACTGGCTCACCTTCGCGCATATACATGATGACGATAACACGCAGGTAGTAATATGCGGATATTAATGAAGTGAACACCCCGATCAATGCCAGACCCAGATAACCACCTTGGATCACAGTGCGGAACAGGTAGAACTTTCCCATGAAACCCAGGGTTGGTGGGATGCCGGTGAATGAAAGCATGAAAACTGCCATCGAGGCAGCCAGAAGAGGGTACTTGCGAGCTAATCCGGCGTAATCATCCAACGCCAACCCTTGACCCTCCACCTTCTCAACTGCAATCACCACCGCCCAGGCACCAAAACTGGTTAAAGCATAGGCGACTAAATAGAACAGGGCTGCGCTAACTGTATCAGCGCTTACTGCCGTATTTCCATATGGCACTAATGCCATCAGAATGTAGCCTGCATGGGCAATGCTCGAATATGCCAGCAGGCGTTTAATATTGCTTTGAGCAATTGCAACCACATTCCCAAGGAACATGGTCAGAGCCGAGATAGTCCACAGGATCATGGTCAAATCTGTGGACAAGCTTGGAAAGGCAGAGATAAAGATGCGCAATAAGGCAGCAAACCCACCGGCTTTGGCTCCCACTGACATAAAGGCAGACACTGCCGAAGGAGCTCCCTGATAAACGTCTGGGGTCCACATGTGAAACGGCACAGCAGCCACCTTGAAACCCAACCCGACCAGGATCAAGGCTGCACCCACAGTAAGCAGTGGCAAATTAGCCAGATTCTTATTGATGGCGTTAAAGATTTCTGACAAGTTGGTCGTACCGGTAGCACCGAATACCAGCGCCACACCAAATACTACGAATCCACCTGCAAACGCCCCCATCAGGAAGTACTTGAGGGAAGCCTCTTCCGATTCCATCCTTGGACGGGCAAACCCTGCCAGAACATACAAAGGGATCGAGAGAAGCTCCAGGGCAAGGAAGACCACAATCAAGTCGTTGGCTTGTGCCATTAACATCATCCCGCTGATTGAGAACAATAACAAGACGTAATACTCACCTCGCTCGATATCCAGGCGTTTGATGTAATCGAATGCCAGGGCAATCCCAACCAACCCACTGCTGAGGAATAAGATATTCAAGAAGAACGAGAAACCATCATAAATGACCATGCGATTGAAGCCGGCTGCAGCTTGCCCGCCCTGGGTAATGGATAACCCTAGGAACAGAACCAAACCCAATGCCGCGAGCAGTGCAGTCCAACCCTTGCGACCCTTTGGAATGAACAAGTCTGCCAATAGCAGGACACAACTCCAGGCGATCAGTACCGCAGTGGGAAGGACCACTTTCATGTTTAACAATAGATCGGTTAAAGTCATTCCTCAATCTCCTGCCAGCCATCTACACCCAAACTATCTGATAAATTTGGGTAGAGGAATTCGACAAACCTAAACAGGGAAATACGCTCTTTTAATATCATTGCAAACCTACAGCAGCAGCCTGAATAATCGTTACAAGCTTTTCCACTGCTGGACCCATGATGGCAAAGAATGGTTTTGGATAAAGGCCAATCCAGAAGATAAATATTAATAACGGGACCAGAGTGATAATCTCACGCCAGTTGATATCTTTGAGTACCTTGTTCTCTTCCTTATCCAAGGGTCCGAGGAATAGTTTCTGGAACATATACAGCATGTAGATTGCTGCCAGGATAACACCAGCCGTTGAAATCCCTGCAAACCAGGGTGAGATGTACGCAGAGCCAAACGAACCAAGCAGAATGGTGAACTCACCGACAAAGCCATTCAAACCTGGCAAACCCATGGATGCCAAAGTGACAATCAGTGTGAGGGCGCCATAAATGGGCATGACTTTCCATAGCCCGCCAAAGGCATCCATTTCACGCGTATGCCGGCGCTCGTAGATCATGCCGACGATAAGAAACAACGCTCCCGTGCTCAAGCCATGGTTAACCATTTGCAGGATACCCCCTTCAATACCCTGAGCATTGAGGGCAAACAATCCGAGCATCACGAAGCCCAGGTGGCTGACCGAGGAATAAGCCACCAGCTTCTTGACATCACGTTGGGAGTATGAAACCGCAGCTCCGTAGATAATGCCTATTGTCGCCAGCCCTGCCATCCATGGCGCTAACTTGATGGCTGCACTGGGAAACATGGATAGATTAAACCGCAGGAAGCCATACGTGCCCATCTTCAGCAAGACACCCGCCAGGATCACTGAGCCAGCCGTCGGAGCTTCAACATGCGCATCGGGCAACCAGGAATGCAACGGCCACATGGGTACCTTGATAGCAAAGGCTGCGGCAAAAGCCAGGAACAGCCAGAACTGGATGTTGGCTGGAATGCTGCCTCTGGAGATGAGCTCGGTGACTGAGAACGTTCCCTGATTGATCCCCAACCACAGGATCGCCAGCAACTTGAGGATGGAGCCCGCCATGGTGTATAGGAAGAATTTGATGGCAGCATACATAC
>JBAPSY010000277.1:0-1869 GCA_049281855.1 Anaerolineales bacterium | reverse complement strand
ATCAGCACCTTACCGCACAACCCCGAAAGTTGAGCCGCACGCTGCTCAAGCCAGGCATTCGCCATCTGAGCCAACCTACCATCCTATGTCTATGAGCGGGCAAACCAGACCCCCCAGCTTACCGCGTAAGTAATTAACCGTTTCCTAACTATCTGAGGGTTTGGTTCCTTTTTCCGGCTGCCAGGCCCTCTTTCGCTTTAAAAGATGCCGGACGTGGGGGGGACACGTCCGGCAATCTAAGGAGGGCCACCGGTATCATCTGCCCGTGGGGGACGAGCGGATGATGCTTCCCGGTGGTGGACACTTGCAATACCGATAAAAGTTTTGGGCAAGTGTCAACTTTTATAATATACACCCAATTTATCCAGTTATAATTAAAGGATGATTAGGGTTAGCTGGAACGGAAAAGAGCTATTTTGGCTTACCTCGTTCTTTGAAAATGGTCAGCCACTCGTTCACCTCAGCTTCGCTGATGGGTTCATCAGCTGCCCTTCCCTCATTTTCTGGCCTGGCTGATTGTGAAGCCTGCAGCAGGTTGGCTTGCAGCAACCTGGCAAATTCTTCCGCACTCATCACTCCTGCGTGAGCTTCGCGCCCTGCTGCCTGTACACTGCGATCCGAGGTGATCACCACCCAATTCCGGGCTGCCCGGCCGAGCCGGATCAAACGTACGCGAATGGCATCATCCGCAGTCTGGCTGTGCGGTACAAAATGGGCTCGCACCCTCCCGTAATTCTGTGCGCCTGCCTGCCCAACGGGGGCACGATCGAAATACACCTCGATCCGGCCTCGGCTGTGTTGCCCATAGCGGTTCAATAGCTCGATCAGCCGCTGCTCATCGTCAAGCATGCTTAAATCTAGCCCAGGGATTTTCGCAATCAGGTTATGTCCATCGATAATGTAGTTCATCCGGCACACCCGCATGGATAGTTTATCACCTCTGGAGCAGCTTCCACAATTCCCTGCGCTTTACCAGGGGGGAACTGCCATTCCGATATGCCTTTCCCTTTAAGCTCCCATCAGGCATCATCCTGTATGATCGTTAGAGTAGTTTTCCAGCCACTCGCAGTGGAAATCATTACCCTTCTGTTCTCAGGGCGTGCTATAATTTGCGTCGCTTATTTACCTGAACCAAAGGCAGGGTACGGGATGATGAAGGAGTCGAGCAGCCATGTACGATCGAGAGAAACTTGAGCAATTACGCCAGGTGCTGCAGGAATGGGAGCAGACCAACCTGCAGAAAACCCTGGCAGACATGCCTGAGCGTCAGGAGTCATTTATCACCACCTCCTCCGAGCCGGTGGAACGGCTTTACACCCCGCTGGACCTCCCAGACTTCGACTATCTGAATGACCTCGGTTTCCCCGGCGAATATCCGTATACCCGCGGGGTGCATCCCACCTTGCATCGCGGCAGGCTGTGGACCATGCGCATGTTTGCCGGTTTCGGCACCGCGGAGGAGACCAATGCCCGCTTCAAGTATCTGCTGGACCAGGGGACGACGGGGCTTTCGATCGCCTATGACCTGCCCACCCTGATGGGATACGATTCGGATGCACCTGAAGCCTTGGGCGAGTTCGGCAAGTGCGGCGTGGCCGTTTCCTGCCTCAAGGATATGGAGACGCTGCTGGAGGGCATCCCCCTGGATAAGGTCTCCACCAGCATGACGATCAACTCGCCGGCTGCCATCATCTGGGCCATGTACATCGCCGCAGCTGAAAAACAGGGCGTCCGCTCCGACCAGCTACGCGGCACCACCCAGAATGACATCCTCAAGGAATATATCGCCCAAAAAGAGTACATCTTCCCGCCCGAGCCTTCCATGCGCCTGGTGGTGGATACCATCGAGTTCGGCACGAACAGCGTGCC
>JBAPSY010000276.1:0-1599 GCA_049281855.1 Anaerolineales bacterium | reverse complement strand
CAACGATGTCCGCCCATGCGCCAGGACGCAAAATGCCGCGATCCATCAATCCGAGCCGTTGAGCGGGGAAGGAGGTCATCTTGCGAATGGCCTCTTGAAGGGTCAGTACCGGCTGATCGCGCACATAACGCTCCAACACCCCTGGGAACTCACCATAACTGCAGGGTTGGTAGGGAATCGGGTCATTCAAGAAGCCATACGGAGCCAAGACCTGCCCATCCGAAGAGATCATCACCGCTGGGTGCTGAAGCAGGAGGCGAATATTCGTCTCATTGATATAGTCAAAGATGGCCTCAGCTTCATGACCATTCTCAACGATTAAGTCAAAAAAGGTATCAAATGGATCCCAATCTCGTTCACGAGCAATCGTCTGAATGGTCTTGCCAACTACATCCGGGCTTTTAGGAGCGTGCAGCATGGTAATCCGTTGCCATTGGCCGTGCTTGAGCAATCCCACCGGACCAAACGCAGGCTTTCGATCAAGCACAATCTCATTTCGGATTTCAAGGCGCCTAACCGGGTCTCGGAGCAGGGCAGCAATTTCTTCAGCAGGAAGGTCTTGTATTTCTTGGGGTAGCCCTCCCGTCAGCGTAGGAGCCAGGTCGGTATGTACGTCATTATCCACGGTCACATCCTGACCATGCGCGCGAGCTTCTTCCACCAGCTTCAAATTTGCGTTGGCATCACACGAAGCACCAAACTTGGGTGCGTTGTGTGAGATTTGCACCGGCACACCCGCTTCACGACCGATGCGGATGGCTTCAGCCACCGCTTCGAGAATGGTCTCCCGCTCACCACGGATGTGAGAAGCATAAATCCCATGGTAGTTGGAAACTACCCGGCACAAAGTGATGATCTCGTCGGTGCTGGCATAGCAGCCTGGTGGATAGACCAGACCAGTAGACATCCCAACCGCCCCTGCCTGCATGGCTTCAGCCAGGAGTTCCTTCATCTTTGTAAATTCTGATAAGGTGGGTACACGCTCCTCAACCCCCATGGCAGCGATACGCAAGGCTCCATGCCCGGCGAGGGAGGTGATGTTGATGCCTAGCCCGCCGCTCTGGAGTGCTTTCAGATATTGCTCAAAAGAACGCCACTCCCAGGTGACTTCCGGCTGGTCAGAGATGGGTCCCCACTGTCGACGCAGATCAGAAATATGAGCATCATCCACAGGCGCTGGCGACATCCCGCAATTCCCAATGAGCTGGGTTGTAACGCCTTGGCGGACAGCACTCTCCGCCCGGCGATTAACCAGGATGGAAAGGTCAGAATGGGTATGGATGTCGATGAAACCGGGCGAAACGAAACGACCAGCGACATCAATCGTCTGTGCTCCTTGCAGTGTACCCGCCGGAGCAATTACGGCAATCCGCCCTTGCTGGATTGCCAGATCACCCCAAAACCAGGGATTCCCACATCCGTCTAAAACTCGACCATTGGTAAGCACGCGTTCGAAAGATGTCATTGAGTTCTCCTCACTGAATTGGTGAATGTATATTATATAAGGAATCTAGCCACCATACACTTTTAGGATAAAAGGGTTGATCGGCACGATAAGTGTACTCCTGAATTTGCATCACCAAAGAACAGGAGCAAACC
>JBAPSY010000275.1:0-2136 GCA_049281855.1 Anaerolineales bacterium | reverse complement strand
AGGTTAAACAGCACAAATGATGAAGGAATGATTTTTTTATTCCAATACCTTTTTAAAATAAATCTATTGGTTTGTCCCAATTTCATGACCTAAGATTTCCAAAACTTCGATTTAGAGCGTACAGTGTTCCACATGGGTGCACCCAGTTTGAAGTGGGAATGATTTGGGCAGATTTGTTCTGATGAGAAATGTATATGAATTCTGAGAAAGCGCATAATCCAAATGGATTTATTTATCTTCAATCATCCTACCTGAGTGGGGGATGCCTAAACAGGCAGGATGATGTTTTCGAATCTATTAGGAAGCTACCAGCTTTGCTCCAGTGATAACTGCTGAATGGCGCGATGGGTCAAATGTCTCGAAGTATGATTCACCAATCGCAAAAAGCCCTTGCTGGGGAATCCAGAAATCAGCCAGATGGGCTTGCGGTTTGACAGGCCCAGGCAGCCCAAGATCTTCTCCAGCTAGTGTTGCGTGGCTGTCCGTGATTGCCCAGATAAGGCGCGGATTAGCTATAAAGCTCTGCCCATTGGGTACGTTTCCTGCTAGTCTGACATGCCCTACTCCCAACATCGGTCCTGCCATCAATCCCATTGCAGATAAGAATGTTGTATTGTGCCATGCAGCCTCGGGAAGCAACCCCGCCATTAAGTTCATCATTCGTGTCGCTAAAGTTAACTTCATATTCACTTCCCAATCAAGTGGGATCGATGGAACAAGAATACGTAAACGGTTGGCTGCCTCCCACTTTATTTGTACATCTGTTTGCACAAAATCCGATGCCATAACACCAAAGTAACGCGGGCACGACTGGCGAGCCGGTGAAGTGGTATAGAAAAACCATTCTCCAGCAGGATTGCGATGCCATACCGATGTATATCCTGGTCCAATTGAGGTAACAGCAAAGCGCCGCATTGCTAGTATGTGACCCGACATGAACGGAACGCCCATCCCTGCATACCCGTTGAACCGTTCATCAGATCCTGGAGGAAGTGTAGGTGCTGCTTCTAATTGTTCGACAAGTCCCTGTAGTTCTGTTTTCATTGTTCTTATACTCCTTAACTTTTCCCTATCGTTTTCATCGTAAGTTAGAGATACATGGTCGTGGTTCTAGTTACTAGTTGATCTATTACACTTGCATCTGAAGAAATACGTTAGCCTATTCGTAATCACTATAAGTCAAGGATTACTTAACCGGTGAGGCTGGATGGCATTCGATCCAATCTGAACCAGTGTAATAGTTCGATGGATGGCGCTCGATCCAATACGAACCCGTGTAATTGTTCGATGGGTGGCGATCAATCCAATCAGAGTTGTGATAATAACTTGACGGCTGTCCCAGAATCGCATCCAAACCGCCAGATGCAGGGTGGCGCTCGATCCAATCCGAATTAGTATAATAGTTTGAAGGCAAGGACTGGATCGCACCAGCCGCTGCAAGGCGGGTTATCTTATCCGTGGTGGCTTTGTTACCAGCCAATACGCGAGGAACAAAGTACACTCCTTAAAACACCAAGAGCAATGCTACTCCTCCGAAAGCTATTCCCAATTTGAGTAAAGTTTTGGTTGACATATTAATCTCCTTATTCATAGTTGTTATATTCGTTATCTTTTCCCCATCGTTCTAGTTGTTAATTAGAAGTACATGGACGGTGTTCCAGCTACTAATTGCTCAATCACACTTGCAGCGGTAACAATCTTTGCCCCTGGGATCAAATCAGCATCAGTGATCCCTCGCGGCTTGGTGCAAGTACCGCATGCCCATATTTGGCCACCATTATTTATGAAAGAGCTCATTACATCAACAAGCGGTTGAAAACCCTCCTTGTGGATCCGTCCTGCATAACCATTCGTAGCCAGCCATACCCCGTCAGTAGTCAGAAAAACGATTGTATCCTGATCAGCAGATTGAGCTACATTAGCAACAATAAAGGCGAGAGTGGCTCGTTCTGGGTCATCTTCGCCGTGTGTACCATTGATCAATAGCTTTGCCATTTTATTGTCTCCTTATAACTATATGTCTTTACTTTTTCTGTAGGTAAATAACCAATTCCTGGTCCGCGGTTTGGTCCATTTTCAATAGTAAGTTCCCAGAAAGCCGGCTCCAGGCTTCTATATCCTCTTTTGCTGTTATGT
>JBAPSY010000274.1:0-19166 GCA_049281855.1 Anaerolineales bacterium | reverse complement strand
CTTCAAGGGTGTCATCCCAACTTCCTACGCTGCCCTCACCGAAGCAATGGGATCAGGGAACGCCCAGGTTGGCTGGATGGCGACATTTGCCTACATCCTTGCCCACCAGAAAGGTTTTGCAGAGGTAGCCCTCATCACCAACCGCTTTGGATCTGACCATTACGGGGCCCAATTCATTGCCCGTGCGGATGCAGGCTTTACCGCAGCTGCAAACGCCCCCGCCACTGATGCTGACATTGCAACCCTGGAGCAATTCAAGGGTTTGCGACCCTGCTTCGCCGACCCACAATCAACATCCGGTTACGTTATTCCACTCATCTTCCTCAAGAAGGCTGGATTAACCGATGCGGATATCAAAACACCTGTCTTCACCCAGGGGCATACCCAGACCGTGCGGGCAGTCTACGCTGGTGGTATCTGTGATTACGGTGCGACCTTCGTGGATGCACGTACATCGGTGACCAAGGATTTGCCGGATGTCATGGATAAGGTCGTTGTGGTCTATCAAACTCCTGCGCTTATCCCGAACGATAACATGTCGTATGCGCCAGATATGCCACAAGATCTTCGCGACAAGGTCTCAGCCGCCATGTTGAAAATCGCCGATACTGAGGCAGGCAAGAAAGCTCTCACCGATCTTTACCAGATCGGCGGGTTGGTGCAAGTTGACGACACTGCTTACGATCAGTTCCGCTCGTACCTGGAAGCTTCGGGGATTGACCTGAGCCAGTATGTAAAATAACCATTAACTGTATGGTATTCGAGGGGAGAGAAAGGGTAATTTCTCTCCCCTCTCTTGTGATGTACAAGGAGGGCTTCGTTGCTACGTATTGAACACCTTACCAAAGTATATCCCAGTGGAACAGTAGCATTAAAAGATGTGAGTTTTACGGTTAATGATGGAGAGTTCCTGGTGGTGATCGGTCTATCCGGTTCAGGAAAATCCACCTTGTTACGCTGCATTAACCGACTCATCGAGCCCACTGAAGGTCGGATCATCTGGGACGACATCGATATTACTCAGGCTTCCACCGCTGAGCTCAGACATGTACGCAGTCATATTGGCATGGTATTCCAGCAGTTCAACCTTGTCAAGCGCTCCAACGTCATGACGAATGTGCTCTCGGGCCGCCTGGGATATGCCAATCCCTGGCTGAGTTTAATCGGCATCTGGTCGAAAGCTGACCGCGATAGAGCTATCCATGCGCTGGATCGAATGGGGATTGCGGATAAAGCCTATACCCGTGCCGATACCCTTTCGGGAGGGCAACAACAACGCGTTGGGATTGCCCGGACCATTATGCAGGAACCTAGGCTGATCCTGGCAGATGAACCGGTCGCCTCTCTGGACCCGGTTCTTGCTCATTCCATCCTCCATTATCTTGAGCTATTGAACAAGGAAGGTATCACGATAATCTGCAGCCTGCATTTCCTAGATCTAGTGCATCGCTATGCCACGCGTGTGATTGGTCTTAAGGATGGCGTAAAAATATTTGAGGGACTGCCTGAAGAAATTGACCGGGCAAGATTCAAGGAGATCTATGGGGAGGAAGCGCAGGAAGTGCGCGCTGCCACGGTGGAGGAGGCTTGAGCACGGTCGAAAAGCCGCCCTCACAATCACGAGAACGATCCCCACTGCTAGCAGGTTTGTTTTCTCTGCTTATCCCAGGCTTGGGTCATTTTTACACTGGGGAGCGCTACCGCGGAATAGCTGTATTCATTAGCACGGTTGTAACCCTTGTCACTGTAATCTGGTACAACATTGCGGGCTGGTACTTAATACCTGCGATTATCTGGTTGTGGAATGTTTGGGATGCGATAAGCCTGACCAGGGGGAAGAAAAGACCCGTAGCAATAATCGTAGCAGCGATTTTGGTTATGGGCTATGGGATAGGCTGGCAGGTCACACAAATCGACCTATCCGCATTGACCAAGAACCTTGACCGCGCTTACTCGATTATCGTTCCGATGTTCCATCCCGATTTTATCAGCCATCGGGAACTTGTGAATTCAGGTTGGAGCCCGGTGGAAGTGCCCTGCAGTCCCAACCCACCCCCCGCAAAGAATACCACCAACGGGATAACCATCCGAATCAGCCCTGACTGTGGCAATTTGGGCGATATATTGATCCTGCAAGCCAGTGGATTGTGGCCTGATACCCAAACGCAACTGTATTGGGCAACCCCAATCGGAGACCAACTTCCACTTGGCGAGGGGCATTCCACATCTCTCTTCATTGCATCAGATGCCCAGGGTAACCTGAATGCCGCCATTCAGGTGCCACCGAATGCTTTGTCCGCTGCACCTGACCCCACCATACCCCTTGAGCATCGGGTATATCTGGTGCAAACCCGTCCATTGCCCGGTTACCAGCTTTCGAAAAACGGCACTTATCTGGTGCAAGGTGTGGTTGAGACCATCTTCCTTGCGGTCATGTCTACTACCTTTGGGGCGGTGATCGCCATTCCGGTTGGTTTCCTAGCCGCCCGCAATCTCATGGGCAGTAATGTGATCACCCTGGCTATTTACTTCATCACGCGCACAATTCTTAATATCGTCAGATCCATCGAACCGCTGATCATCGCGATCATCTTTGTTGTGATTGTCGGACTGGGTCCTTTCCCGGGGGTGATCGCGATCGCATTGCACACCGTTGCCGCCCTTGGTAAACTCTATTCCGAGGTGATCGAGGGGATCGATCCGGGACCGCTGGAAGCCATACGCGCCGTAGGCGGGAATTGGATCCAAATGGTGCGCTACGCAGTCATTCCGCAAATTGTGCCTCCTTTCATGTCATTTACGATTTATCGCTGGGAAATCAACGTCCGTTCATCCACCATCATCGGATTTGTAGGCGGTGGAGGTATCGGGTTCTATTTATACCAATGGATATTCAAGGGTGATTACCGGGCAATTGGTTCTGCATTCATTGCGATTGTGATCATTGTGATGATCCTTGATTTTGTGAGTGCCAGGATCAGGGCAAGGTTGGTTTAAGATGAGCCCCAAAGACTTCAACCTTCGACGCTCAGTGATCACAGCCATCTTAATACTGTTGGCAATCGCGGCTTATGTGATCGGTTATCGGGTGACTCAAATTGATCCGATCAAGCTGCTCACTTCCTTGCCGAAAAGTAAGCAAATCTTGGGCGATCTGATTCATCCGGATGTGGTCACCCGCAAAACACAGGACACTACCCTTGACCTGATTTTTCCGGTCCCTTGTGGATCAGCGGAACCAACTCAACCACTGACGACTGGTCCCAGGCTAACCACCAGCGTATCCTGTGCCAACCCGAGGGATATGATCACTGTCCAGGGCTTTGAGATGGCCCCCAATAACAGCGTGAAGATCCAGTGGCTGTTACCCAGTGGGAATGTGCTGTTCTCAAAGCTGGTAAATACGGATGCAAGCGGCGGGTTTACAGCCCAGGTAGAGGTGAGACCGATCAATGCCACGACCGATGGCATCCCCAGCCACCTGCAAGCAGTGACTGCAGTTCCGGAGGGGAGGATAATTACCAGCCAGGCATTGAAGGATGTGGTCAACGCGCTGATGGTGACCATATTTATGGCTTTGCTGGCGACAACTGCAGGGACAATTGTAGCCGCTCCGGTCAGTTTCTTGGCTGCACGCAATATTATGGGTAATACCGTAATGGGGAAGGTTGTTTATTTCATCACCCGTACGTTCCTTAATATCAGCCGCTCTTATGATTCTTTGGTATTGGCAACCGTGTTTGCCCTCTGGCTCACCTTTGGGCCGTTTGCCGGAGTTTTGGCGCTGACAATTGCTACGATCGCTTCATTGGGCAAGCTCTTTTCGGAAGCAGTCGAGAATATTGATCCCGGACCGCTCGAAGCTGTGCATGCTACGGGAGCCAACTCCACTCAGGTGATCCTGTACGCTGTAATTCCGCAGATTATTCCTGATTACATTTCCTATATAATTTATCACTGGGATATTAATGTGCGCATCAGCACCATCCTGGGCTTCGTGGGTGGGGGTGGGATTGGCTATTACCTCAGCCAGAGGATCAACGTGTTGGAATACCGCCAAGCTGGTACCGCGATTTGGGCGATTGTAGCAGTAGTATGGGCAATGGATTTTTTAAGTGCTGAGATCCGCAAGAAAGTAACATGATCTGGATCGAGGTGACTTGCACTGGATCTGTGAGTAAGGCTTCGCTCAATACTAGATAGGAAAATATAATTCTGGATAGTGTTAGCTAAATACTTGTCAGGCAACTAGTGGGTTGGAAACCACCTGGTGCTCATTCAATAGCAGGCTACTATCCCTGGTTTATTTCCTAACAGGATATGTTATGATGGAAGCTACTATTATAGGTTGAACAATTCAGAAGGTCTGATAGATCGGACCAGGAGAGCACATTATTTATATTGGACACTTGGCAGTCGCATTAGTTGCTAAAACCAAAACAGATAAGGTACCACTTTTGGCTATAGTATTGGCAGCTTATGGAAATGACGTATTGAAAATCGGATTCAAGGCAATAGGTCTCGAACAAAATGGTTCGGGTTATGTTAACATTAAGCGGGGAATTAATATATCCATCCCAGCGAATATTCCATGGTCGCATGGGCTTTTAATGACGGTGGTTTGGTCAGCTCTAGCTGCTGTGATCGTCTACCTTTTCTACCGGGACCGACGGTCAGCAGGCATCTTCGGCTTGGTGGTCATCAGCCACTGGTTCCTTGATGTCCTCGTTCACTCACCTGAGCTTCCACTTTTATTTACTGGTTCCCCCTTGGTAGGGCTTGGTCTGTGGTCCACACTTCAAGGCAGGGTGATCGCCTCTTTCTTAGAAGTCGGCATGTTGGTTGGTGGGCTCGCCTTATACCTGATCCATCGCAAGAGAAGGGCTGTATGGGTGGATAAAAAGAAAGAATAGGCTTTTCAATGCTTCTGGCATTGGCTCGCAGTACAAGCTTACCTACACAACATATAGCCTGTTTGAATTAACCTGTTGATTTGATACTATCTAGCTGTTTAAGTCGGTGATTATTCCCGCCAGCCGCGTACTATAAAAAGCGATTTACGCCACATATGCTTGTCTCCGAATATTATGGATAAAGGAGGATTATTAGATGAAATCATTGGTAGTATATGATTCCCTTTATGGCAACACTGATCGGATTTCCCAGGCAATAGGTAACGCGCTTGGCTCACCCGAGGAAAACTCGGTGGTACAGGTAAAAAATATGAAGACCGAACAGCTAGCTGGGATAATTTTATTGGTTGTAGGTTCTCCCACCCAACAGTTCAAGCCAACAGCAGCGATGAGCAGTTTTCTGAAGAATATACCCAAAAACGGACTAAAAGGTATCAAGGTGGCGGCGTTTGACACCCGGCTCACGATGAACACGATTGAAAAATCGCCTCCATTACCGTTTTTTGCCAGGATTTTTGGATATGCAGCTGAACGTATTGCAAATCAGTTGAAGAAAAAAGGTGGGGAGTTGGTGCTCCACGGTGAGGGCTTCTACGTGGAAGAAATGAAAGGTCCACTTGTGGAAGGTGAGCTGGAAAGGGCTGAGAAGTGGGCGAAGATCTTATTCGCATAGCCGAGGGTGATAGATGGAAGGCACGCTTACTCTTACCATGAATGGTAACTTTAAATCTGCGTTCAAGGGCTTTTCTGGATATTTTCAACCAATTACTCTATCAACCTGGCGCCATCGACAACCACCGGATACCCATAAACTCCCTAAGGGGAATCATCTATATATACACACGCCAAGCTCTATCGGGGCAGAAGTGCAGTAAGTGATTCCATGGCAGCTTCGTTTCCGTATGGATGAATAAATAAGTGATTGTGAACGCAGAATATTCAAATCATTCATTGTCGGTAGAGAATAGTAGAGAAACCAATAAATGATAAAATTAACCCCTTCCTATTTGAGTGGAGTTCTATTTAAACTTTACCAAATTAACACCAGGAGTAATAATTCGTGAATTGCCCACGCTGCCAGACGGATAATCCAGTGACTGCTCGCTTCTGTATGAACTGCGGATTGGCATTGGCGCATAAGTGCTCCAACTGCCAGACGGAGCTCTTACCGGGAGCGCGCTTTTGTATGCATTGTGGTCAGGCTGCGGTGAATGAAACCCCGGCGGATTCCAGCCGTTTGAGCCAACTGACTGCAGTGGCACCCAAAACCTTCGTACAAAAAATGCGTTCTGCTCAACGGGTAAAAACAGCGCCCCCTCCTGGTGCAATGGGGGAAAGGCGCACGGTAACAACCCTGTTAGCAGATGTGGTTGGCTCAACTGGCCTGGCAGATGAGCTGAATCTGGTCACCTGGATGGAGCTGATGAACAATGCCTTCAACCGCATTGCCCCTATTATTTACCATTACGAGGGCACGATCGTGCGTTTGTTGGGGGATTCGCTCCTGACGTTCTTTGGGGCTCCGGTCGCGCATGAAGACGACCCACAACGGGCGGTCAGGGCAGGGTTGGAGATCATCGCTCAGATGGGAGAATACGCCAAGGAGATCAAGCAAGCCCATGGTGTTGATTTCGCCATGCGGGTGTGCATAAACACCGGACCTGTTGAAATTGGTCCGTTAGGCGAAGATCTGACGTTGGAATATACTGCCTTTGGCGGGACAGTTAACCTGACCTCCCGCATCAAGTTCGCCAGCTCGCAATTAAGCGTGTTGGTTACTGAGAACACTTACCGGTTTATTGCTCCATACTTTGATTGTTTGGACTTTGGACCCGTCGAAGTAAAAGGGATGAGTGAGGCTGTGAGGGTATATCAGGTGATGGCTGCTCGAGAGATCCTCGGTCGAACGCGCGGCTTTACCGACCTAGAAAGCCCAATGGTTGGGCGCAATAGTGAGCTTACTACCCTGCTTAATATGTGTGAAGCTGTGAGGGTGGGTTTGGGACGTGCAGTGTTGATCGTCGGTGAACCGGGTCTCGGCAAAACTCGCTTGATCCAGGAATGGCAAAAAGCAGCTCAGGTAGAGAACGATAATTTTTCCGAAAACCAGTCTATTGGAAAACTACCCAAGGGTCGATGGTTGACTGGTCGGTGTGTATCGTATAAGCAAGGCATGGCTTATCAACTGAGCATAGATTTATTGAAGAATGTGCTCGGCATGACAGTTGGGAGTGATGAACCCGAAACGCGGTCAGCTTTATTGGCACTGACCCGCGACCTATTCGGTGAGCAAATGATGGATGTGTATCCCTACTTGGGGCACCTGCTTTCATTAAATTTGGAAGGGGAAGCTTTGGAACGGTCATTAATCACTGACCCACAAGCCCTGCAGACGCAGTACTTGCTGGCGACCAGGCGATTACTACATGAGTTAATGAAACGGACTCCGCTGATAATGGTGTTGGAGGATTTGCACTGGGCAGACGCCTCTTCCACCGAACTAATCATCAGTCTGTTGCCATATATATCGGGAGAACCGATCCTGTTATGTCTGGTGACCCGACCGGAAAGCGATACTCCTGGATGGAAGCTTGTCAACGCAACCCGTGAGCAGATGCGTAGCAGCCTCGCAGAGATCACTTTAAATGCACTCTCCGAAAATGATACCAGGATGCTCGTTTCGAACCTGCTGGAAGTTGAAGCTTTACCGGAACGGGTGCGGGATTTAGTTTTGAAAAAAGCGGAAGGGAATCCATTCTTTGTGGAAGAGGTGATCCGCATGTTGATCGAGCGGGGAGCCATATTCCATCAGGACGGGAGCTGGGTTGCCCTGCAGGAAATCTCTGAGCATGATATCCCAGACAACCTTCAGGGATTGCTTCTGGGACGTATTGATCGGTTGCCAGCGGAAGCGCGCTACACGGCATTGGTAGCATCCGTTATCGGGCGGAATTTCCCGGTTAAAGTTCTCTCGCAAGTGATGCAAAGGAGCATCGGATGACTTTATTCAGTGACCTGAGCACTCTTGAAGCGGCTGGTTTGATCCAGGTTGCGAAGGTGGAGCCAGACCTGGAATACAATTTTCGTCACACACTGGTGCAAGACGCAGCCTATGCCTCCTTGCTGGAGAGTGATCGCAAGCGATTGCACCTGGCCGTGGGAGATGCTATCGAAAGCCTGTACCCAGACCGGCGGAAGGAGCTGGCAGCAATCCTCGGATACCACTTTAAGGAAGCTGGTCAGGATGAACGTGCGCTGAGTTACTTTAAGATCGCCGGGGATGCAGCACTGTCGGGCTACGCCAACCAGGAAGCTGAGATCCAATACCGTCGCGCATTAGAATTAATTTGTTGTTCAGGTGATGAAATTGCGAGGTTATATTCCGGTTTGGGGGAGGCGCTCTACCGGCAGAGTCGGTTGGAGGAGGCTTTACAAGCACAGCGAACGAGTATCGATATATATAAATCCCTAGGAGATAGCGATGGCATTGCCCGGCTATATTCTCGGGTAGCCCGGGTGTCTTGGTATGCAGGCGACCGTCCGGAAAGCTTACGGATTTGCCTTGAAGGGCTGGAGCTGGTGAAAGATGCCCCTAATAGCCTTGGCAAAGCGACTTTAATACACGAGACTGCGCGCGCGTATCACTTCAACGGGATGTCGGATAAAGCCCTTACATTGTGCCGGCGGGCACTTTCTCTTGCGGAACAGCTCGGAGCAATATATGTCCAGGCAGATTCACTGGCGACACTTGGTATCTTGTCGGGGATTTCAGCGGAGGAGTCACTCGAGGCTTTGCGGGAATCGGTTGATCTGGCAGAAGCCAATGGGTTGCTCCAGGTAGCAATGCGCGCCCACCAGAACCTGGGAACGATGATTCGCCGCTGGTTGGCAGATAACCAGACTGCCCTTGAACATTTTCATAGGTCCGCTGAGCTTGGTAAAATGCGGGGCGTAGCTTCGGAAGAAATCATTGGGCAGCTTAGCTATTTGAGCTGTTTATTCACTCCGGGCAGGATCCAAGAAGTGGAAGCAGAGCTGCCACACATGGAGGATCTGGTCGGGAAGATCTCAAACCCCGCACCCATGCAGTTGGCGGTCCAATTTCTCAAAGGGGAGTTGACCTGGTACAAGGGGGATTGGGATTCAGCGATTTCCATTCACCGGAAAATCCTCGCATCCTGGCGCGAATTAAAAAACCTGGAAGGCATCTTGAGCTTTATTGATGAGATATCGTTGGGATTATTGGAGATGAACCGGTGGGGAGAGCTGGCAGATCTAAGCGAAATCGAGAGGCTGCTCGTCGAAGCCGTGAAGATCGTCGATCAAGATGATTCTAATGAGAAATTCTGGATTTATCCACGTATGTCGATCTTGCGAGCACGCCAGGGACGACCGGATGAGGCACGCCAGTGGCTGGATAAAGCCCGCCAGGCGGTGGCAGCCAGCCCTTCCACCTGGGATGGGCTATTCCAGGGAGAATGCGAGTTCGAGATCGCGACGGCCGATCAGAATTGGATAGAAGCCCTGGCTGCAATAGAAAAAAATGCCATGTTGGAGGCGCGTTTGGGTTTACATGTCAGATGGGCAAAGTCATTATTATGCTGGGCAGTTATCCACCTGAATAGGGGTGGTCCTGACGACATGGATCGTGCTCAGACTCTTTTACGCGAATCCCTGGCGGAGTTTAACCATTTAAGTGTGGGACATTACCCGCAGATTGTGCAGGATAAGCTGCAATTGATACGAACCAGGACCCGTGACCAGGCGCTTGATCACGAGAAAATGACCCAAGAGCTAAAAAAAGCCCGACAGGTTCAGGAAAGCTTGCTACCGGAAAATCTTCCGGAATTACCAGGCTGGGAGTTGGCAGTGGTGCTCGAGCCTGCTCACGAGACTTCAGGCGATTTTTACGATTTTTTGCCTTTGCCCGATGGAAGGTTGGGGCTGGTAATCGCCGATGTGACCGATAAGGGCACCAGTGCAGCATTGTTCATGGCGTTAAGCCGTTCACTCTGGCGCACCTTTGCGGTAGATTACCCGGCTGAACCTGAAAAAACAATAGCAGAGACCAACCGTCGCATCCTGGCGGATACCCATGGGGGGTTATTCATCACCCTATTTTATGGCATCCTCAATTTTCAAGATGGAAATTTTTATTATTGCAATGCAGGTCATCACCCGGCTTACCTGGTCCGGGGAAGGGATGGGTCAATTGAAGAATTAGGTCGTACCGGGATACCATTGGGGGTCCTGAACGAAACAAGCTGGAGTCGCGAGTGTATAAACGTTGAGGTAGGCGATGCCTTGGTGCTCTATACGGATGGTATCACGGATGCTCTGAATGCCGAAGAACAATTCTATGGTCAGGTAAGGTTAAAGGAAGCTGTAAGAAGGAATTGCGGGAAACCAGCCAAGGAAATGCACGAAGCCCTGTTAGCAGGAGTAACAGATTGGGTTGGAGGCGCGCAACAGTTTGATGATATAACCTTGTTGGTAATTGTGAGAGGGAAGGTGGATGCTCATTTATAAGAGCGCATGAATTCCCGAGTGTGCAATAATTCCGCTAACCAAATATGAGGGGTGCTATTAGAAAATAGCTATGCAGGGGGATCGAATAGTAGTTTATTTTGGTAAAATATCTTTCTGAGGGATAAATCGAGGCAAATCGATCAATCAATAGGAGCATCCCAGCAGACATTGTTGCAGTCTTCGCACCTTGAAAGGTAATGATGACGAAAAAACTGGCCTTATTATTTTCGGTTGTGCTCTTTTTGGTAATCTCGGTAGCGTGTGCTAAAACTTCTTCCACGCCTATGGATAACAATTCGATGATCGAGTCAGGGGATAAGATCGGTGACTTCCTGATCACTACCGGTGTGGAGGGGCATTTTACCTACGGATTTAATATCGAATGCTCTGATCTTGGGGAAAGAAATACCTATTCCTGTAGTGCCGGGGTGGGCGAAGCAATTAATGTCTCCACAGGTCTTTACGATGACACCGGTAGTGGGAATCTGGATGAGATTTGGTCGCATTCCAACTACCACATGTTCATCCATGACCATCCAGTGGACCTGCAAGCCTTTGGAACGGTTGAATATACCCATCCGGTAGTTGGAGTGATCCGTTTCGGCAACGTGGTGGTCATTGCCAGCAAGCCGGGGAAAATCACAGTGAGGGATTCAGGAGTATTTGATAACGGAGATCCCTTCGTTTCTACCTCAACTTATATCTTCAGTGAGCCATGAGCGAAACCATCCTCTCCCTTGAGAAAGCTGCCATGGAACGATGGCGAAACGGAGACCCGTTCGGCTTCGTAGAGCTTAGCGCTGAGGATATCAGCTATGTTGACCCTGGACTAACCAAACCCATCATGGGAGTAGATGAGTACAAAGGATACATGAAGCAGATTGAGGGAAAGGTTCATTACCAGAAATCCGAATTTATCGACCCGCAGGTGGTGATGGTAGGGGATGCGGCAGTTCTATCGTATAACTATTGTTCAACGCAACTCAACCCGCAGGGGAAGATTGAATCTCAAACCCCCTGGAATGCGACCGAGGTGTACTTCAAGCGGAAGAGAGAGTGGAAGATCGTGCACACCCACTGGTCTTTCATCAAGCACAGAGTACCAGATGTGGTGGAAGTACCACTGCCGGTGTCATCCAACAAGTTGGAATATGATGGGACGTTGAGTGAGCTGATGAGGCTTGAATCAGCAGCCATGGAACGCTGGCGAAAGGGAGACCCGTGGGGGTTCATCGAGCTGAATGCCCCAGAGGTGACGTATTTCGACACAGGCACACCGCAACGGATCAATGGGAGGGAAGCATTGTGCGTTGAGTATCAGCAGCGGGAGGGTAAGATTTTCTACGATGTGATGGATTTTGTCGAACCAAGGGCGCTAGTATGTGGTGACATGGCTGTGCTCTTCTACCGTTTCCTATCCACCTGGTTGAATCCAGATGGCTCAGTCCTACGTCGGACGCCGTGGAATTGCAGCGAGGTTTTTGTGCACAATCAGGAGAGCTGGAAAATCATTCATACCCATTGGTCGCACATCCGGGGGGAGAGATATTGAATCGGTGAGTAGCCATTCGGGGATACGATGAAGCGACTACATCTGTTTGAGTTTACCGATCAAACTTGGTACCCACAAGTTTTCCGCCGCATCCAGACGGATTATTTGCAGTTTGTTGTGACGCGTGGTGCGGGTCATCAAAATCTGATCCCACTGTTTGAAAAAGCCCTTCATCAATCAGGGACGAACGAGATTGTGGACTTGTGTTCAGGGGGGATGGGTCCTTGGATGCGGCTAATCGACCAGCTTGAACAGGCAGGGCTTGCAGTGAAGGTCACTTTGACCGACAAATTCCCTACACCGGAGGCGATCCAAAAATGGGCAGGATCATCCCAGGCAGGTATCAATTACATGGCTGAGCCGGTGGATGCGATGAGCGTTCCGGTTCGATTAAAGGGTATGCGAACCATGTTTGAAGGATTTCATCACTTCAAACCTGGGCAAGCCCGGCTCATCCTGCAGGACGCCTGTGAAAAAAGGGTGTCGATTGGCGTTTTCGAAGCCAGTCTCATGCTGCCCCAAGGACCGGTTATCTTCCTTCTATCCCCCATTATGACGCTGTTGGGTTATCTTTTTTCTACGCCATTCATCCAACCCCGCACCTGGAGTAGATTTCTGTGGACATACCTTCTCCCCATCGTACCCCTGGCAACCTGTTGGGATGGGTTGGTTTCGTTCTTGAGGGTATATTCGCAAAGAGAACTGGGAGAGCTAATCAAGCCCCTCCAAGGCAAAGATTATGCTTGGGAAATTGGTCAGGCTTCCACAGGGACGCCGCTGTTCGTGTTCACCTACATAGTGGGATACCCGGTGTGAAAGGTGGGTAGTTGCCATGGACGTAAAAAGGGGAGACTCATCAGGGAGTACCATGATCAGAGACGATAAACCTGAAATGACTGCAGTGGATACTCTAGAGCTGGTCAAGCTTTTTGAACAGAACCAGATTGAGGTGTACATTGACGGAGGCTGGGGGGTGGATGTCCTGCTAGGCGAACAGACACATCCGCATGAAGACCTGGATATCGCCATGCCGCATATTTACGTTCCTCTCGCCAGAGCCTTGCTGGAGGCGAGAGGCTACACAGATGTGCCTCGCCCCGATACCAGAGATTGTAATTTTGTGCTGGGGGATAACCTGGGGCACCTGATAGACTTTCACACCTATACCTATGATGAACAGGGTAGGTTGGTCTTTGGTTTGCCCTATCCTCTTGATTCATTGAACGGAATGGGTTCGATTAAGGGGTGTCCGGTCAAATGCATCACTCCAGAGTGGCTGGTTAAATTTCATACCGGGTACCAGTTCGATGAAAATGATTACCATGATGTTAAAGCGCTGTGCCAACGCTTTGGCATCGAGATGCCTGCAGAATATGAAGCTTTCGAGAAGAAGAAAGGTCTAACGTTACCAGATAAATCCACAATCTGAATAATCTCACCAACCACGATCTGATTGAAGAAGCCAGGACGGTGCTCAAACCTCGTGAGCTGTATCTTGGCAACCGGGCAGGTGATGTGATCTGTGCTCTGCTCAGCGCGAAGGGTAATCTTTGTCTGGGGTTGTGTTTGGACATTAGCAGTGGGATCGGTTTTTGCCATTGCAGCGATGCCAACTGCTGGGGAAGCTGCTATTGCCAGGATCGTGGCAATTTCGGGGGATGGCTTAGGAATTTGAGCAAGAATATCACTATATATAAAGAATTCAAGTTGGCGATAAAGCCTCGATGAAACATTATTGTTCGACCCGATGAGGAGATGAATAGTTGGAGAAGTTTTCCATCCACGAATAGAAAGCTTTTCTTCACGAATGAAGCACTTTTACTCCCCCAAAAAGGTTGGTCCAGACCTCCCTCAAATCCTTAGGATTTGAGGGAGGGGATGTTCTTATGGAGTTGGTGTCAATGGGGCTTCCAAAGTCAGCCTGGGCGTGCTAGGGAAGGGCGCCAGTACTTCGATCTCCCTCCACGAAACCCAGGACGGGCTTTCGGCGGTGAAGATGCGCACGTAGCGGACATTCTCCAGGGGAGTGGTTGGAACGAAATTAAGCACGTCGAAATCGTACTCACGCCCGGAGAACTCGTACACCTGCTGCATCCCGTCGAGGCTCGCGCCTACCCACACCTGGTGCACCGTCGAGCCGGCCGGCCACTGACCCACCGTTAGACGTATCTCACCGATTGCATCTAAAGCACCCAGGTCAATCTCGATCCACTGTGTGGGGTAAGCTCCCGCGCTCCATTGTGTGTTTAGATCGCCATCCACTGCCATCTGCATTGTTTGGTCCGGTAAAGCTGCAGATGCGTCAACCAGCTTATTCAAAGCAAGATTGCGCCCTGGAAGGGTAGTAGGGATGCAGGCATCAGACTGGTTTTTCGGTGAGAGCGCGTTAAGGATGAAATTCTTATCGTCGACAAGTCCCCAGGTAGCATCACTCAATCCAGCAGGGAAAGGGTAATAACCCAAGTAAAGCCAGCCAGCGAAGCCCTGGGCACACGAAGCCGCGATCCAATCCTGGACAGCGATCGCTCCATCGGAGATTTGTGGGTAGGTCCAGGTGGAGGCACCTACGGCACCCATTATCACGGGTTTCGTGACGTGCCCACCGAGGCCGAAGTTCTGGGCAAGCTCTGGCAAAGTCAATCCCGAGCTGGGGGAGGTGTGCAGGTCGAAGAAGTCTAGGGATGAATCATCCAATAGGGGAGCGGTCACTATGTAGCGAAGATCGCCTTCCCGCCAGGGATTGGGTGAATCAGGGGCGAAGAAACCCATCGTGACCAGGGCGGTTGGGTCGTAGGTAAGGATGGTCTGGCGCAGCTGGTCAATGTAATAGCGCATCCCGTCCGCTGCCAGGGCACGTTCTTGGGCTGGAACGGACATATCGTAAGATTTCCCGTTTGCAGGAGTGACTTTTCCACTTTCGAGGGAGAAAGGCGGTTGGTCGGAAGGATAGAATTGCTCGCTGAGCAGCTCCCAACCCAGGACAACGTCGAAGGGGGCATGGCGTGAAGCCAGCCCTCCAAGAAGGTCAGACCAATACTTCTGCGAAGCAGAAATCCCGTCCGGGGTGAGGAATTCCGTATTGCGGTAAGGGGCGAAGGAAGCGTTGGAACCCTGGTTGGCAAGCACTGCGTAGCCACCCAAATCGGGCAAGTCAGTTGAGGCCAGCAGCAAGAACAGGTTGGCATCCCTCGCCAGGTTCATCAGATCAACGATATTGTCCAAATAGGCTGGATTCAAATCCTGCCCGTTCTCCACTCCGATGCAACCACTCCCACTGGTACAGCCATCCAGGATGATGCGCACGGTGTTATAACCGGTAGCGGAGAGGGATGAAAAGTCAGCCTGGGTGCGGTTATGGTCGTACACACCCACAGCGAACAGTCGGTCCTCATAGTGGTCAAGCACAGGGACGAGGATGAAGTAGTTCACTCCGCGTGGGGTGAAGCTTGCTGAAGTTTTACGATCGAAAAATTCGGCGATACCGTAGATGCGGTGAGTAGCGATGCGATGGACTGCTACAGCCGGTGGGGAAGTGGGGCGGACAGTTGGGTAGGAAGTCGTCGCCGGGTGCGGGGTGCTAACAGTGGTGGTGCTCGTCGGATTAGCAAGCGGGGTAATGGGAATGCTGGTGGGTGTGGAGGTAGTGGTCTGGGGAAGCTGGCAAGCCAGGGCAGCAAGGATGAGCGTGATTAGGATGGTAAGGAGGGGCCAGTTGCGCGACGAAATCATGCAAGCGATTATAACCTTATTAGGTAAGCAAGCTGTTCAAGACGAACAGGAGGCTTCCACCGAGGAGCAGTAGACCGAGAATAGCTCCTGCCAGTTTCATGCGCCCATCCTGGGTAGTGAGCAGGGAACCCACCAGCAAGGCTGGCAGGCTGGAAAGCAGCGCCATCTTTCCCCAGTTGTAGACCGCTGAATCCAACCAGGATACGTGGATGTGCAGGAAGGAAAGCGCTTTGAGCAGGAAAAATCCTGGTGAAATCATGGCAACCAGGATGACGTGCGCCAGTGAGAGTGGTTCAGATGAGTTGAGTTGGTAAATCTGGATGGTATAAGACACACCCCATTGATTGAGCAACCACACGTGCAAAACACTGAGTGTAAGGACATAGGCGAGCCATGCAGCCGGGCCGCCAATCAGCCAGATGGGAATGCGTGTGTGAGTTTGCATATCATCGTTGTGTCATCATCCAGGATGGATTAATTATAGCGCAGATAAACGCTTACCTTTGGGCACATCGATAAATATGTAGGATTTATATTTGACAGGCTATGCGGTTAGCCGATAAAGTGTATTAAAGGAACCTATCAGAAGGAGGGATTATAAGATGGATAATTTATCAGTTCAACCCGTAAGCTCCAGGAAGTGGTATGAGATATGGGAACCTGGTTGACAACCCCTTGCTCGTGTGCAATAATAGTCTTACAGGGTGACATCATAGCTGCATTCCAATCCTCAGACAAGCAGCCTCGTAAATGTGAGATAGTTGGTGACTTCCGTTCAAAAGCAATGATTTGGAAACCTTTGGGTATAGATCCTAGATCAAAAATAAAGCAAGCGAGGAGGAAAATTAAAGAAGAGGACTTGCTGAAAGAAACGAGATAACCTAATTGGTGTAAATCTGAACGTCAAATTGAAAACAATATGTTCCACAGGAGGTAAATATGGTTCGCAAGCTATTTGTTTTAAGCATCATCCTGACGCTGTTGTTCGTAACGTCAACGCCGGCACTGGCCATCAGTTATGGCGAGTTTGATGGCGATGGGCATCCTAATGTTAGCTCCATCGTTGTTCGAGTGGGGCAGGATCTTTATCAGTGGTGTTCAGGAACCCTGATCAGTGAGGATGTTTTCCTAACGGCTTCCCACTGCACCGCTCCCCTGGATGGCTATGTGGCAGCAAACCCAGGTGCTGAAGTGTTGGTGACGTTCGACTCGAAGATCAGCGCGGGAAGCAAATTCTATACAGTGGACGCTTGGTATACTAACCCAAATTATAATTTCTATGCTGGGCAATATGGAAATGCCGATCCTGGAGATGTAGCAGTGATCGTGCTCGATGAAGCACCCCTGGAGATGTAGCAGTGATCGTGCTCGATGAAGCACCCCTGGGGATCACTCCCGCCAGCCTGCCGACAGTTGGTTTACTGGATGATCTCAAGAAAGCGCACACCTTAAATAACACGACATTCACCGCAGTAGGGTATGGCACTGTGCGTGATACCAAGCATACCGGCTGGCAGGCCATTCATGATAATTGGAATCGCAACCTTGCGGAGCAGTAATTCCATTCTCTCACCAATGCCTGGCTGACCAATTCGATGAATCAGGCGACCGGCAACGGAGGCACCTGTTATGGTGACTCAGGTGGGCCGCATTTCATCCATATTGACGGGCTTGAGACGAATATCGTGGCTTCGATTACAGTTACCGGAGACGCCCAGTGCAAAGCAAGCGATAAAACCTACCGCATCGACACCGAGTCAGCACTCAGCTTCCTGGCGGAATATTTGCCATGATATGTGATTGTTAATCGAAAGCATCTGACTATATACTGAGCAAACCACTGCATTTCGTTTAATAATGCTGCCTCCATCGAATTTGGAGGCAGCATGTTTTTATTTGAACATACAATGATAATCATTGTCTTATGATCATCGGCAAAAAAGTGGGTCGAAATCCTCGGACCACCACATTATCAAACCGTACAACGTCTGACAACCCAGCTCCAGTCCAACCCACCAAGCTGATTCGACCTTGTGTTATAAGATTAGAACCGGAAGCTGTGTAATTAATTAGCAATTGGTCATTCAAATACACTTTAATATTCGTACTTATTATTATCACCTTAACATGGTACCAAATTCCAGTCGTATTTGGGTAATAAAAATCATTAAATAGTATATCTGGGTTCTTACCCAAGAGCACATGATCGTAAGGGTACCCCCCCACAATATTTACGAAATAAGAGGCGACCCCATTATCGCGGAAATAAATTGCTTTATTTTCTCCTAGGTCAGCTTTAACATCCACTTCAAATATATAATCTGTCCAATTCACGTCACCTGCTGAAGAGTATCCCAATAAGAAACTGCCTGAGCCCATATCAACCTTATATTCCCCATTATTAACAGTCCATGTACCTATTCCATAGGTAGTCCAGCCATCAGCATTATTATCATTAAAATCATCCTGAAATAGGATGTATGGATTAGCCATGGAATTGGCATCTCCATCAAAGCTTGGTCCTTGGATGGATGAAACTGAAGCCTGGGCAGGCTGTGAGATGCCGGCTGGGCAAATTAACAGAATAACCACGAAAATACATAGATAAGCTGTTATGCGAATCAGTGCGGATTTCATGATTTTGTTCCTCCCCATCCTTTACTCAATTTACGGTTGCTAATAGGGATAGCTGTGGTAGATCAGAGCTATGCGTGTTGGGATTTATGGATATCCTGATATATATCTAAAAAAATTCATATAATCTGTTATCCACTATAGCAAATAAAACAGGGAAAATCAAGTTAATAATTAGTCGGATAGATCAACAAGTAGGGGCGAAGCGTCGCTTCGCACTTCAAGCATACCGGTTGTGAAAAGATCATCACCGGCATCCTTTTAATCTGAATGTGTTAAAATATTTCATCCCACATTAATGTTAGGAGACCGCCAATGCCCACCGATGCTGACACCATCATCATTGATGCACACGTCTTCACCGCAGATCCAGTACAACCAAAAGCGCGGGCAATTGCCGTCAGGGGTAAACATATTGTCTATGTTGGCGACGCGCTGGGGGTAAAGGATTGGAAGGGTGCCGGTACCCGGGTTGTTCTTGGGGATGGGCATACCCTGATGCCGGGGTTAATTGACAGCCATTTCCACATGCAGCATGGCTCGCTCGCCCTGGACGAGATTCATTTTGAAACTTGCTTCAACTATGAAGATGCCACCAATGCCATCCGCACTTTCGCCAGGAAGAACCTTGATGTACCCTGGCTGACTGGTTTCGGCATGCGTTATAACCTTGGGCCAGGGCTCATCCCAATCACCCGCCAGCATCTGGATGCTATTCTGGCGGATCGTCCGATTGCCATCACTGCCTATGATGGACATACCATGTGGGTGAATACTCTGGGGCTGCACATGGCAGGCATCTTTAATGG
>JBAPSY010000273.1:0-2889 GCA_049281855.1 Anaerolineales bacterium | reverse complement strand
ATACAAACTCAACTCCATTGGATCGTCTGTTTGGTCAGCACTGGGTGCAAAGACAATGCTTTGGGGATTGGATAGATTGAATTCAGATAGATCGCGTATCGCGACTACCTCACCGCTATAGGTAAATTCATACAGTCTTTGTTCGCCTGGGCTGACTACATGAAAATTACCAGAATTCGGGTCAAAGGTGATCCCACGGAGTCCTAAGTTACTAGCCCATGATAAATTCAATGTGTCAATGGTCGAATCCAAGAAACTGCCGTCAGTTTGTAGCTTAATCTGGATTAGCTGAGGTCCCACTGCATCCAGGAAATATAAATAACCTTGGATTGAGTCGAATGTCATCCCCTGAGGTTCTTGCAATCCGAAAGAGCTGACTTCGTGGATTGCTAGTGTGTTCGGATCCAGATTGCCTGAAGAATCTTCATTTACCTCAATCAATTGATGGGTAGTGGTCTGGTATATTAACAAGCGACCAAATTTATTATCCATCGTCATATTGATCAGGTCTTCAATTCCGATCCTAATCCGGGTAGTCCCTGCATCGTGCCCAAATACAGAAATATTTTTGATGACCAAATCACCCGATAAAATATCTTTATTTCCCCGGGATTCGATTACATGGAATAGATTGGCTCTCGATGAGAAAACCACCCCAGCAGGGCTTGATAAGCCAGACTTTTCGCCTTCCATTACGTGCACCAGGCGAATGGTATGCGGTTGGTCTTGCGCGAGGCCTACCCCTGTAATCAACACACAGAGAAGGAGCGCGATCCATAGATAAGACCCAATTAGATGATACTTAATATGATTAGTCTTCATAATTCTCCTCGTTTGTTTAAAACGGATTATTACTACTCAAGTGATAAATGTGAATTTAAAATACAATAATATAATAAATTGCCCAGCCTCCACTCAAGTATATTATATTTTTTATATTTCTACAGTAAGTAAATTTATTAAGCTATAAGTATCTTGCTTACAAACCTACTTTAATATATTAAGATGGCTGTACTAAACTGATTAATGATCAATTTAGCCCCCAAGATAAATTAAAACGATTAATTCGATTGCGAATTTCTTATAAATTTTGGCTTCGATCTAATCGTAATTCAAGATTATTCCAAAATCGATCTTCATATCAAAAACTAGGAATAATCATCACGGTAGCAAGATGGTTTAATAATATGTTAGAGCTTTTTTACCCATGAACGGGAATGTTTTATCAATGTGGTCGTCTGGATTGTTAATTACTTCTGGGCAGATACGAGAATACTTTGCTATTGAAAATAACTAGTATTCTCATCTTTCTGGCAAAATTGCTTTTTTTAAACAGCCCTCATATCCCATAGAAAAATATAACCAACTAAATCTGATATTGCTTGGAAAGATAATGTTGAGTATGCCCGGATATCCATTCAATCGTTTTGGAGAGCCCCTCTCGTAAACTCACACGTGGTGTCCATCCCAAGATCTCCCTTGCAAGACGGTTATCCGATAAAAGCCGCGTCACCTCACTCTTTGAAGGACGCAGTCGCTCCTCATCCACCACTATTTCAATGGGTTTACCAAGTATTGAGATTATCTCGTTAATTAATTCTTTGATCCGGATTTCACTTCCAACGCCAAGGTTGATCGTCTTCCCCTCAATACCAGTTGTCTGTGCAGCACATAGAAAACCTTCCACTGTATCTGATACGTAAGTAAAATCGCGAATTGCCTCCAGATTACCCAAATGAATCTTATATTGATTAATGGCTTGGAGGATAATTGACGGAATTACCGCTCTGGCAGACTGGCGCGGACCGTATGTGTTAAATGGACGTATCGTAACAACCGGCAAATCATAAGCACAATAAAAGCTTTCAGCTAACTTGTCTGCTCCAATTTTACTGGCTGAGTAAGGAGACTGCCCTTGCAAAGGATGAGTCTCGTCAATTGGTACTCTAATCGCAGAACCATATACTTCGCTAGAAGAAGTATGGATAATACGTGCAACTCCATTTTCTCGACCTGCGAGCAGGACATTCAATGTACCCATTACATTAGATTCCACAACCTCTGCCGGATGTTTATAAGAGTAAGGTATGGCGATGAGAGCTCCTAGATGAAAGATTACTTGCACGTCACTCGAGGCAGAAAGCACAGCCGGTAAATCCCTCAGATCGCCTGCAATAATATCAAGTTTATCTATTATTTCTGTGGGTAGCATTGAGAGAAGGCCAGGGTCCCCTCTTGAGTTATAACGCACAAATGCCCTAACCTTCGCACCCGAATTCGCTAATTTTTCTACCAAGTGGCTGCCAATAAAACCACCTGCTCCAGTGACTAAAACCTGTTTATCTTCCCAAAATGTTGACTTATTTTGCATATCGAGACCTTAATTTCTCCGAATTCTGCCGTAAGATGACGTTCATAGTAAAGATAATGCTTATCTCAAACATTTGTCAAGAATTCATTATTGATGGTTCAGGCATCTTTTCCAGCCATTCCTCGCGCCAGAAGAAGAAGCAAAATCGCCTACATCTATCGAATATATTAGTGCCTGTCACATTACTTCGTTAAGAAAAAAACCTTTTCTGTGTCTAATACGGTAATCTTGTTCGTTTATAAATCTCTCAACATATCATAAAATCTTTTACATAGATGCACAATTAACTTATATCATATCCATAAACACACAACCATTTAACTCGTTACATGGGTTAGTGAACTCATGATTTCTTCTTTTGTCTTTACTCAAACATAGTAACAGGAAGATATTTATCCATCGGGTGTGTTTTTTAACAAAGATTCCTTTCTATAATTAATAAAAACCACCTTCTTATTAGATATCTCTAACGACTGTAAATCGCCCATTCTATCCATAAAAAACCTATTAATATATTT
>JBAPSY010000272.1:0-2559 GCA_049281855.1 Anaerolineales bacterium | reverse complement strand
CCTTCCAGGTCATGCAGTTGGGCTATCTTATCGATTCCCCGATTCCGTAATGCCACGAACAGCATATCGTCCACCTTCACCGCCATGAAATCCGGGAAATTCTTGCGTAAACGCAATAATGTATCGATGGCACCGTTCCAGTCACGAGCGATGAGCAGATTTTGGGCTTCAGCAAACAGATCATCCCTGCCTCGATAATCAGGGGTGGGGGTCAGGGTGGGAGTTGGAACCAAGGTAGGGGTGGCAGTGATGCGTTGTTGCGTCAGCACGAATGCGAGTTGGTCAGAAGCATCGGGATAATTGGGGTCGATTTTGATCAGGTATTCAAGGCGCTGGCGGGCGCGATCATAATTACCAAGCGCAATATCCTGTTGAGCCAACACATATTGATTGACGGCCTCACCAGCCACCAGTGTAGACTCATAGTTGGTACGCTGATCAATGGCTGAGTTATATCCCGCATATGTGCTCCCACCAGCGATCAACGCCAGCAGGAATACACCCAGAAAAGCCCACAATATCCACCTTTGCCTGCCCCTGGGTTTACTATCAGGCAGGTCAGGGATATCTGGAGGTAGGTATATACCTTCATCACTCATCTGTGAAGGCTGAGTATCACTGATGGAATTCTCTTCTGTTGCCGGTTTTTCTGACATGCTTTCGGTAGAATCCTGAGACGACAGCTCTATTCGTTCTACCGCTGGAGTAACGGTAATTGGCCGAGTTGCATCAGCATCCGCTACTTGGTCGGAAGGAGTTGTAATAATAGCCGGGGAGTCCCCGGGTTCAGGCATAGATTTTTCGTCAAACTTCATTGAAGTCGGACGAGTTTCGTCCAATTTGGGAGATTTCATCCGCCTATTATACCTCAGGGAAATTGACGTCCTTGTTTGGGAAAAAGTTCCCAGCAACCCATCGATCCTGAACGAAACTCAAGCTGGTGATCCCAAGAGTTCAGCTAATTTGGCTACCTGTGAGGCATGCACCAGAGCGATGATCTCATCCACTGGGGCAAGCTCGGTATTCCCATTGGGAACGATCAGCTGACCCTTGCGGATGACCGCAGCAAATACACATTGCGCTGGGAGATCAATATCACGCAGCATTTTACCGACCACCACCGCCTCAGGATGTACTTTCTCTTCAACGATCGAGTACTCACCTTTGCGCAATTTAAGCAAGGTCATCATATCCCCGATTGACATTTCCTCGGCGATCAATTTTGCCAGGATATCAGATTGGCAGAGAGCGACGTCCACTCCCATCTCTGGGGTGAATAACCAGGTATTCTTGGGGTTATTAACTCGTGCAATGACCCGCGGCACGCCAAACTCAAAGCGCGCCAGGGTGGATACCACCAGATTATCCTCATCTTCACCCGTGACGGCTGCGAGCACCTGGGCATCCTCAATCCCAGCACTTTCAAGCACACTGGGGGAGCTGCCATCGCCCGGTACAATGACTTCCTTCAGCAATTCCACTCGTAATCGCGCCAATACCTCTGGACGATCTTCGATTAGCCTGACTTTATGACCTCCGCTGAGCAGCTGGGAGGCAAGCTGTGAGCCGGTCTTACCACCACCAACAATAATGACAAACATCTTAACCTCCTTCTGACAGCCCCAACAGGGTTTTAAAACGTTCCAACGCCGATGCCAGGATTACCACGTGGATAATATCACCATCCTTGAATTGGCTGCCCAGCGTGGGGATGAACGCAGCTCCCTGGCGGGTAATAGCGACAATGGTGATCTCACCAAACACCGTCAGGTCTTTAACCATTCGTCCAGCCAGATGTGGTGGAACTTCGATATTAACCAGGCTTACCTCTCCACTGCCAAAGCTGATAATTGGGTCTATTTCCGCCGAGGTAAGTAATTCGCGGATGCGCTCAGCTCCCCATGTAGTCGAGGAGATGGTCAACATTCCAAGACGGCGATATATCTCTGCCCGTTGTGGATCAAATAACCGGGCAACTACACGCGGGACATGGAAAATGTTGTGCGCAATTCGCGCTGCCAGGATATTGGCATTGTCGGACGAGCTGGCAGCTGCAAATGCATCGGCGTGTTCAATCCCTGCCTTGAGCAAGATATCCCGATCGAATCCCACTCCAACGACTTTCTGCCCCTTAAAATTAGGTTCCAGGCGTGCCAATGCACTGACATCAGGATCGATCACGGCAACTTGGTGATCTTCGTCGACGAGCAGTTTGGCAAGTTGCACCCCGACACGACCGCATCCCATAATGATTACCTTCATATTTCCTCCTTACTTACTGAACTGTTGATGACTGGTTGCACAAAACGCTCACGCCAGCGAACGAACCACTTGCGGATCCAATCCAGACTATAAATAATAAATGGAAAGGTGCCAAGTCCAATCCATAGTGGAGCTGGTATGGGTACATGACCAAATAGATCAGCCAATGTTGGGATATAGATTAATCCCAATAGGATAATTAGATCGATGGCAATTCCCCGTAACAGGGCAGGATTGCTTAACCATCCTAGAAAACGCCCACGGTTGCGCTCGGTTCGGCAAGCAAAAGCATTACCG
>JBAPSY010000271.1:0-2825 GCA_049281855.1 Anaerolineales bacterium | reverse complement strand
TGCGCGGTAGTATAAATTTCCTCGGCTGGCCGCTTAATATCCTCACCTATGGCCTCCTTGCTCTCGGATATGCTTACTTTTACTTTTTCAAGCCAAACAACTGCTAGCAAAGGTTTGCGTAACCTTCAATAACTTACCAAAGGTGGCTTCGATAAAATACTCCACGCACATTCTGCTTAATAATTCGTGCTATTAACCACTGCGCGCCCGGCGTCGAAGGCCTGGCGGTTGAGCTCAACATATTTGGGCGGCACCCTTTGGATGATCACATTTAGCCACGTTTCGGCGGATAATTCTACGCCCGTCAATCCTTCCCGTTCCATCAGAGCTGAGAGCGCTCCCAGCAAGACCACATTCGCCGCTCTGACGTTACCCAACCCTTGGGCTGTGGCTTCACCGTCCACATAGATTACTTCCTTGGTCACTTCGGAGATCTTTTGGCGCATGGTGTCATCTTTCGGGTATGTTTGTCCCCCAGACGTGACGGTCACCGGCTCGATTTCCGCCAGGTTAACCAGCGCCAGTGCGCCCTGGCGCAGCTGGTTCAAGTTCCGTAAAGCCTCAGCTTTTTCAAAAGCCAGAAAAACATCCACTTCTCCTGCTCCCACCAGGGGTGAGTACACCACCCGACCCCAGCGCACGAAGCTGGTCACACTCCCCCCACGTTGTGACATGCCATGCACTTCAGCCTGCTTGGCTTGATAACCTGCTGCCAGCCCCACATTGACCAGCACATCACTGGCAAGGATGGTCCCTTGCCCGCCGACGCCTGCTAATAGGAAATTGATTGCCTCTCTCATCCTAAGCCTCGCTCATCTCAACCGCTCTAAATGTGATTGCGTCGCGTGGGCAAATTTGAGCGCAAACCTCACATCCGGTGCAAAGCGCTGCATCAATCAACGCCTTGGGACGCTGCAGGCGAGCATCCAGTTCATCGCTCTTCAGAATTGCCGGGCAGCCAATGCGGAAGCACAATGCACAGCCATTGCATTGTTCTGCCATCACTTCCAAGGGAACCCAAGATTTACGCACCTCGGGCAGAAGTACACATGGCTCGCGAGTGATAAGGACTGCCGGCTCATCCAACTTTAGGTACTCCTTCAGGGTGGTTTCAATCTCTGCCACGTTATATGCTGGGACAGTCTTTACATGTTGGATACCCAGGGCACGCACCAATGGCTCGAGCTCAATCATTGTGGTCGTCTCTCCTTGCAGAGTGACGCCCGTACCCGGGTTTTCCTGGTGACCCGTCATCCCGGTCACCCGGTTATCCATGATGATCGTGATCACCCGGCTGCGGTTGTACACCGTGTTGATCAATGCCGGGATTCCGGTGTGGAAGAATGTCGAATCCCCAATGACCGCCACATGCCGCTCAGGGCTGCCTGCCTTGACTGCCCCGTGCGCCACTGCAATCCCCGCTCCCATGCAGCCGCATGAGTGAATAGCACTAAGGGGTGGAATGAGCCCCAATGTATAACAGCCAATATCACCGTTAACCGGCACTTTGAGCTTGTTCAGCACGTAGAACACCCCACGGTGAGGACAACCCGGGCACAATACTGGTGGGCGGGCAGGCAGCGGCCCGACATCAACACCCGGCAGCGGGATATGCGCTGATTCAGGCAACAAACCTGCCTTAATCGCTGATTCGCGTACCACACGCGGGTCGAGCTCACCCACTAACGGGAAAATGCTCTTCCCTTCCACAGGGATGCCCATCAACCGGACGGCTTCCTCAATGAATGGGTCCAACTCTTCGATGACAATCAATTTCTCGACTGTACTCGCAAATTGCCTGATCAGTTGCTCAGGGAGCGGCCAGGTCATGCCCAACCGTAATATGGAAGCCGTTAGGAACACTTCCTTGGCGTATTGATAGGCTACACCTGCTGTGATGATTCCAAGTGCATGATCTCCCGTCTCAATGCGGTTGTAAGGGAAATTCTCAGCCAATTCAGCTACATCCAGGATACGCTGCTCGATGACGGGGTGGCGCTTGACTGCGTTCCCTGGCACCATCACATATTTTGCTGGGTTGCGCGGGAAGGGTTTGGGTTCAGCGGCTGTCTCGCCAATCCGTTCGCCAAGCTCCACCGCACTGGTTGAATGACAGATACGTGTGGTCAGGCGCAGCAGCACGGGGGTATCGAAGCGCTCGCTCAACCCAAATGACGCGATGGTCATATCCTTGGCTTCCTGGCTATCGCTCGGCTCCAGGCAGGGGATACGTGCGAATTTGGCAAAGGTGCGGTTATCCTGCTCATTCTGACTGGAATGCATTGCCGGGTCATCCGCCGATACGATCACCAATCCGGCTTCCATGCCTGTCATCGAAGCATACATGAAAGAATCAGCTGCCACATTGAGCCCCACGTGCTTCATGGCTGCCATTGCCCGCCGTCCGGCATACGCGGCCCCAATCGCCACATCCACAGCCACTTTTTCATTGGGGGCCCATTCGGCATAAGTATTGGGATAATGTGCCAGGTCCTCCAGGATTTCGGTGCTGGGGGTGCCCGGATAGGCTGAGGCGACGGCAACGCCAGCTTCCCATGCGCCGCGGGCGACAGCTTCATCTCCCGAGAGCATTTTGATCATGTGACCTCCACGGAGAAGTTGAAGTAAATCTTACCCAAGTTGTAATTTTACCCCGGAAGTTATGAATATTGCTGATCTGGAATTAGAACCATTGGTCGGGATGTGGATTAGGCCAGATTGATCTTCCCGATGAGAACGAAACATTAGAGTGTATCAAATCAATGACCGAATAACCTGTTATAACGATCAGCCGAGAGTTATCATGAGCGTTAGCCATCGGAAAC